>CAUWEK010000041.1:0-13880 GCA_963557435.1 uncultured Dysosmobacter sp. | reverse complement strand
CCGTAGCGGGAGGTGGCCAGGGGGCCGGCGTTGCAGTGGGTCAGCACGCCGTCGCCGTCTTTTAAGAGGCTGGCGCCGTAGCGGGAGATGGCGGTGCACATGGCGATGTCTTCTTCCTGGATGGCCGCTGCCCGCTCATACAGTGCCTCCAGCACCGCCGCCCTGCCCTCGGCCCGGTGGGCCCGGGCGGTATCCAGCATGGAGCGGATGGCCCAGCTGAGGTTCACCGCCGTGGGCCGGGAGCTATTGAGATAGGCGGCCAGCTCCTCAAGGCCCTTCCAGAACGCCTCCTCTTCCTCCGGCAGGTCCAGCGCCGTCACATACAGGCCGTAGGCGGCGCAGATGCCGATGGCCGGCGCGCCCCGCACCCGCAGGAGCTTGATGGCGTCATATACGTCCTTGGCCGTCTCCAGGCGGATCTCCCGCTCCTCGTTGGGCAGCAGGGTCTGGTCGATGATGGTCAGCGTGCCCGCCGCCTTGTCGCAGCGGATGTTGCGCACAGGGTTGTTCATAACTTGTCCTCCGTTTTATGCTTTCACGATGAAGCCCTCTTTGCGGGGCTTGGGAGCGGGCACGTCGCCGTCGATATAGCCCAGGATGCAGTTGCCCACGCCCCGCAGCGTCTCCGGCAGGCCCCACTTGCGCAAAAGGGCCTTGCCCTCCGGCATGTCGAAAAGCTCCATGGCCCGGTTGATCCAGCAAGAGCCGATGCCCATGGACCACGCCGCCGTCATGAGGTTGCCCATGACCAGCGAGCCGTCCTGGAGCCAGTTGGCCTGCTCCCCGTCCGCCAGTACGACCACCACCGTGGGCGCGCCGTAGAAGGGATCGGTGCCGGGATTGCCCTGGATCTGGGCGTTGAGCCGGGACATGTAGGCGATGGTCTCCGGGTCCTGCACCACCACCATCACCGCCGTCTGGAGCCCCTTGCCGGAAGCGGCCCAGGTGCCCGCGTCCAAAATGGCGTCCAACTCCTCGGGCTTGATCTGGCTGCTCTGGTAGCGGCGGATGCTGCGCCGCTCACGCAATACACGCAGTGTTTCGTTCATATGGATCCCTGCCTTTCTTTTTTTGCCCTTTCATTGTACCACGCTCCGGCCCGCCGGGAAAGAGGTTTGTCCCCGCCGGCGCTATTTTCCCCCGTCTGTTTTGCGTCATATGTGCCGATGGCGGTGCATAGGATGGACCAACAAGAGGCGGGGAGTGTTGTGCTTTGAAGGGAAACATGGAGGAGCGGGCGGAACGCCTGGCGCAGTACATCATAGAAAACCGGACCACCGTCCGCGCCGCCGCGCAGAAGTTCGGCATCAGCAAGTCCACGGTTCACAAGGACATTTCCGAGCGCCTGCCCCAGTTCAACCGGGCGCTGTATACACAGGTCAAGGAGGTCCTGGAAGTCAACAAGGCCCAGCGTCACATCCGGGGCGGCATTGCCACCCGGAAAAAGTACCGCGGCGCCTGAGCGCCGTACAGGCCGTTTTATTATGCTTGGATCGGAGGAATCATGATGGCAAACTGTTCTCACGGCCGCGGACGCAGCCCCCGGGCTGCAGCATCCCAGCCGGCGCCGGTGGTACCCACCACGCCGGAACGGCCCCCAGGGATCTGGGCCCCACGCTCCACTACATCCGCTGCGCCCTCTCCTACCAAAATCAGCTGCTGGCGGACATCAAAGCCCTTTTGCAGCAGCTGGCCGCGGACGAAGAGGAGACATCTCGGCCATAGCAGATGGCGTGCCGGCGGGCACGCCATTTTCCTCTTGTTTTTTGGGACAGGCCGCTTTATAATAATGTAACATTATGTAAATCGCTGGCCGTAGCGGTCCCAGCGTATCACCGCGGCATGGCGCCGCGTCTGGAGGAGTATTTCTATGGCCAAGCGACGCCGCCGGCGCAGTTGGAGCCGGACCCTGCTTTTGATCGTCTTTGTATCCGCCGCCGTGTACGCCGGTGTGCATTGCCTGTTCCGGGCACCCCAGGTCCAGGCCCAGGACGACCAGGAGGAGACCCCCGCCCAGGAGGAGACCGACCCCGAAGCCGCAGCGGCTGCCGCCGCCCTGGCCGCCCACACGGAGCGAAAGGATAATTTCTACACCATTTTGGTCTCTGGCGTGGACGACGGAAACGGCGGCAGCGACACCAACATCTTAGTGGCGGTGGATGCGGAGAACGGAAAGATCCACGGCGTCAGCATCCCCCGGGACACCAAAGCCGTCATCAACGGCAAAAACCACAAGATCAACTTTGCCTACAACAGCGGCGGGTCCGAGCTGCTGGCACAGACCATCTCCGAGCAGCTGGGCATCCCCGTGGACTTCACGGTGACCGTGGACCTCACCGGCTTTGTGGCGCTGGTGGACGCCATCGGGGGCGTGGACTTCTATGTGCCCATCGACATGAATTATGACGACCCCATCCAGGGGCTGTCCATCCACTTCAGCAAGGGCATGCAGCACCTGAGCGGCCAGGAGGCCATGGAGGTGGTGCGCTTCCGCCACAACAACGACGGCACCGGCTACGGCAGCGAGGACATCGGCCGCATGAGCACCCAGCAGGACTTCCTCATGGCCGTGGCCGAGCAGACCCTGACTCTTTCCAACGTGGACAAAGTGGGCACCTTCGCCAAGATCTTCCAGCAGTATGTGGACACGGATCTGACGCTGGGCAACCTTGCCTGGCTTGGCAAGGAGGCCATCTCCATGGGCTCGGAGGGCATCTCCTTTTCCATCCTGCCCGGCGAGTGGAAGTCCCCCTATATCTATCTGGACCAAGAGGCTGTTTTGACCCTGGTGAATGAATCCCTCAACCCCTATGTGGAAGACCGGGTCATGGAGGACCTGAACATCCCGTCCTGACCGCCGCTTCCCATGTTCCCATGGCAGGAGGTGCGACATGAAAAAAAGAATCCTTTCCCTGCTGCTGGCACTTTCCCTGGTGCTGACAGTGCCTGCCCTGGCCGCCCAGGCCGCGCCGGAGCGGGTCAAGACCTATTCCGGCCAGTTTTCCGATGTGGCCGTCGGCTCCACGTTTTATGAAAATGTAGCCGCCCTGTATGAGTACGGCCTGACGGTCGGCAAATCCGACGGCACCTTCGGTCCCCAGGACTCCGTCACCGTGGGGCAGGCCGTCATCTTTGCCGCCCGGGTCCGCAGCCTGTATCTCACCGGCGACCCGGAGACCGGCCCCGCCGTCTATACAAGCAGCGGCGACACCTCCGCCGCGGCGCGGTACCTGCGCTATCTGAAGGCGGAGGGCGTGCTGGGCACGGAGCTGGACAGCCAGCTGGGCAAGTCCGCCACCCGGGCCCAGGTGGCCCATGTGCTGGCCCGTACCCTGCCTGACGGCACGTTGTCCCTCATCAACGACGCGGCAGTGACCCAGGGCTATGCCGCCCGGCGCTATATCACGGACGTGACGGAGTACACGCCCTACTATCAGGACATCCTCTATCTCTACCGCACGGGATTGTCCCAGGGCAGCGGTGAGAGCGCCGTGTTCTCCCCCAATGCCGCCATCACCCGGGGTGCCCTGGCCGCCATGCTCACACGGCTGGTGGACCCCGCCCTGCGCATCACCCTCGACTGGGACACGGGCAGCGCCTACCCCTCCGCCGCCGGCACCACACTGGCAAGCCTGGTCCCCGCGGGCACCTACGTCGCCACCCCCACCACCCGGGATGAGATGGAGCAGTCCGTACGCTACATGCTCTCCTCCGGCAAAAGCACCCTGACGCTCCAGTACGACGGCCTGACGGCCATCCGGGCCCGGCAGGTGATGGAGGAGGCGCTGGCCATCGTCAAGACCTACTGTGAGCAGTGCTACAACACCGTCTCTTGTACCTACACCGCCGACGGCGCCCTGACACTGACCTTCTCCGCCGCCAGCGCCGGGGAGAACCTGAGCTCCTACCGTGCTCAGGCCATGGCCGCCGCCATTGCCGTCCACGACCAGCTGTGGGAGCAGGGCGTCATCAACGCCCGCATGACGGAGCGGGAAAAGGCCCGGGCCTACTACACCTGGATCTGCGACAACTGCGTCTACGATTACAGCGCCACGGACACCTCCCTCAGCCACATCGCCTACAATCTCTTTGTCAACGGCGCGGCGGTGTGCGACGGCTACACCGGCGCCTACAACATGCTCCTCAAGCTGGAGGGCATCTCCTGCACCGCCCTTTCCAACGACGAGCACATCTGGACGGTGGCCGTGCTGGACGGCACGCAGGTCCACATCGACACCACCTGGGGCGACAGCGGCAGCACCATCAACTACGACTACTTCGCCATGACGCCCACCCAGTCCTGGAACGTGCATTCCTGGTAAACCCAACAGAAAAAGCGCCCACCCGGCCGGGTGGGCGCTTTCTTTTTTTACAGGTGATGGTCCCGCAAAAGCCGCTTGGCCTGCTCCCACAGCTCGTCGCTGACGGTCTGCACCACCACGACCTTGTGCACTACTTCCGGCAGGGCCTTCACTACTTCCGCCTCCACCAGCGTCTCATTGGTCAGGTCCGCGGAGGGGCAGCCGGCACACTGGCCCAGCAGCTTCACATACAGCACCCCCTCTTCCAAGTGGTCCACCTGGATCTCGCCCCCGTGGGAGCGGAGGGCGGGACGCACCTTTTCATCCAGTACCGCTTCGATTCGTTCCATGGCTTCATGCATGATGATGTTCCTCCTCCTGCTGCGCGGCCTTGGCCGCGGCGATGTCCGCGCGGATCTGCCGGCGGCGGTCGTCAAATAAGAGTTCCTTGTTGTGGCGGAAGTAGGCGTCACAGCCGAAGTTCTCCACAAACCAGCTGGTATCATATCCGGCGGTGAGTTCCGTGACGAAGATCACCAGCTCCTGGCTCTGGCCCAGGGCCTGCTCCAAAAAGCGGAAGGCGTTGTCAAAGTATTCGCCGCACTGCGCCCCCAGCTGCTCCCGGCGGTCCACCTCTTGGGAAAACCATCCGCGCACCAGCTCCATGACCGCGTCCGCTTCTTTGGCCCCTTGGGCCGCAAGCCGGGTCTGGTAGGTCTCCAAAACGTGGATCTCCCGCTGGGCAAGGTCCCGCTCCTCCTTCTGGAGCTGCCCGGCCTCCCCGGCCAGACGGAGCTTCTCCCGCCGCTTCCAGAGGAGCTGGTCCAAAATGGCCTGTGCGTCTGCCTCCGGCAGTCTGTCCCGCAGCTCCGTCAGCGCTGCGTGGAGCCGCTCTGTGAGGGCATCCTGCCGGCGGGTATTGCCCGCAGCTTCGCTGAGACGGGAGAGCACCAGCCCCAGCACCGAGAGCTTTTCATCAAAGGGCGCCGCCCCCAGCTCCAGTGCCGTGACGGAGGGCGCCGTGCCGCTCAAAATGGCCTCCACCTGATAGGTCTTCTGGTACTTGCGGTACAGCTCCAGATACCCGGCAAAATCCCGGGCCACCTGGGGCAGCTGGATATACTGGCCCACCACGTCCCGGTCCGCCGCAAGTCCCAGCTTTTCATAGGCGTACAGCAGCTCGCTCAGATCCTCCCAGCCCCGGGCGGTGGCAAAGCGCATGCCGTCCACCGTATTTTCCAGCCGGTAGAAATTCTCCTTTTTGATGTCCAGATAGGAGATGACCGCCCCGTGGAGTCCCTTCCGCCGGGCGTACTCCTTCCAGACGCCGAAGTCCTCCTCCACGTCGATGCGCTTGACCCGGTCCAGCGTCACCACGTCGAAGTCCCGGACGGACTTGTTGTACTCCGGCGGGTTGCCCGCCGCCACGATGAGCCAGCCCTCCGGCAGCTTTTGATTGCCGAAGGTCTTGCACTGCAAAAATTGCAGCATCATGGGTGCCAGGGTCTCGGAGACGCAGTTGATCTCGTCGAGGAACAAAATGCCCTCCTTGAGTCCCGTGCGCTCCATGAGCTGGTACACGGAGGAGAGAATCTCGCTCATGGTGTACTCCGTCACGGAGTACTCCCGGCCGCCGTAGGTGCGCTTTTCAATAAAGGGCAGTCCCACGGCGCTTTGCCGGGTGTGGTGGGTGATGGTATAGGACACCAGACCCACCCCGGTCTCGGCGGCGATCTGCTCCATGATCTGGGTCTTGCCGATGCCCGGCGGACCCATGAGCAGCACCGGCCGCTGACGGATGGATGGGATCAGGTAATTGCCCAGCTCGTCCTTCGTCAGGTACGCCCTGAGCGTATTGGTGATCTCCTGCTTTGCCTGTTTGATGTTCATGGTCTTCGCTCCTTACAGCTGGGGCAGTTCGTCCCAGTCGATCTCATCGGGAAATTCCTCCGCCGCGTCCCGCACGGCCCGGCCAAGGTCCGGCAGCGGCAGCACCAGCCGGATGGCCCAGGGTGGCATTTTTACGCTCATGGGCGGCTCCTCCAGCAGTACGAACGCCGTCTCCCAAGCCGGACGCTTTTGGGGATAGATGCCCATGCCGTCGGTGAAGTACACCATGCCCCGCAGCCCCGTCAGCTCCCCCCGCCGCCGCAGGGCGTCCACATGCTCAAATACCGGCCGGAAGTCCGTGGCGCTGCCGCCGGTGAGCTGGAAATCGTCCATATACTCCTTCAGCTGGCGAAGGTCGTGGATGGTGGTATCCGAGCGGATCTGGTCGTCGCACTGGAGGATGCGGATGTTCACCTTGCGGGTGAAGGTGGACGTGGAGCGCAAAATGGCGTAGGTACAGGCGAGGAACGCCCGCACCAGCTCGCCGGAGGTGGACATGGAGGTATCCACAGCGATGACGAAGTCCTCGATGCGCTTTTCCTCTCTGGTCTCCGGCGGCTCCACCAGGGGCATGTTGCCGTAGAGGGAGAGGCCGTAGGTATAGAAGATATAGTCAAAGGCGTCGCCGTCCACCCCCAGCACCTCCCGGGGGGCGGCGAAGCGCCGCAGGAAGGCCCGGTAATCCACGTCGTCCCGGGCGGCCACCCGTACCTGCTCCAAAACCGCCTCGCCGCCGGTGCTCTGTCCGGCCAGCATGGTCTCCATGCCGGTGCGGGTGCGCTGGGCCCGGTTTTTCCACTGCTCGTCCTGCTGCTTGCGCTTTTCCTGGTCTTCCCGGCCCTCCGGGTCCCAGAGGCCGTGGTCGTCCACAAAGAAAAGCCGCTCCAGCCGGGCCAGCTCGTACTCCTCCGGCCGCTTTCGCAGCAGATGGCGGTAGATGCCCTCGGCGGTGAGCACCTTCATCTCTTGGCGGCACTGGCCGTAGAACTTCTCTTTGGCGGGCGCGGCGGCCTGGCGCAGGCAGGGATAGTCCAGGCTGTCCAGGATGCTCTCCACCGCCGCGTCGCAGCTCAGGTCCCAGAGCCGACTGTCCCGGCCGTGCTTTTTATAGATATGGCGCAGCATGCAGTGCAGCACCACATGGAGATAGGCCCGGTTGGTGCCCTGACGGCTGCGGAGATACCGCTCCGCCAGGTACGCGCCGCTAAAATGCAGCGTCTCGCCATCCGTGGCCAGGGACAGCGTCACCTCGCTCCCGGGCGTGAGCGAGAGGGCGCACAGGGCCGTGTCCAGGTAAGGCAGGGCCATGTAGAGCTCGCTGCGGCTGAGCTGGAGGATCTCCATGCCCACCTCATCCAGATTCTTCCTCGTCTCTTCCATGGCACTCCCCCCTTTCCGATCACAATTCAAAACGCTTGCGCGCCGCCGGGCGACGCCGCCGCTGGGCCTCCAGCAGCAGCGCCACCGCCTCCGTCTGGCCCAGCCGCCGGGCCAGTTCACAGCTTTGGGCCAGCGCTTCCTGAGAAAGCTCCGCCGTCCGCAGCAAGAAGGCAAGGCCCTCCCCGTCCCGCTGCTCCAAAAGCCATGCGGCGGCCTCCGCGCCGTGGGCACGGAGATAGTCCGTGTAGCGCTGCCGGGCCTCCTGCTCCAGCTCCGCCGGACAGCGCAGGCGCCACCAGGCAAGACGCAGCGCCGTGCCCTCCTCGTGCTCCATGGCAAGATACGCCTCCCACAGGGCGTCGAAGTCCTTCATGCGGAGCTTTTTGTGGCGGAAGCAGTAATGGTAGGGATATCCGGCGCCGGCGATGTTGTAGTCAAAGTGGTGGGCCGGACAGTTCTCTTCGTAGATCTCCCGGAACTCCGGGAAAATGAGCCGGGCCGTCTCGCCGCCGGGCGTGACGATGGTCACGTCCAGCTCCCGGCTCAGCTCGTCGGCAAAGTAGGCCAGGGACTCCCCCTGCTCTGTCCCCACCCGGGTCAGGTGGAACGTGTCCAGCGAGCGGCAGTTCATGAGGGCCGCTCCGCCCCAGAACGCAATACCGTCCCAGAGCCGCAGCTCCTCCAGGGCGGCGCAGTTCAAAAAGGCGTAGTCCCCCACCCGCAGAAGCGTCCGGGGCAGGGTCAGCGCGCGGAGGCTGCGGTTGTCCCAGCCCTCCCGGGGCGCCATGCCGCAGGTGATATGCACTTCCTCCCCCGCCGCCGTCCGGTCGCCGCCGGAGAGGGCGTGCGGTCCCAGGGCCGTCACCGGCAGGCCCAGCACCGTCTCCGGCAGCGCCGCCGCGGCATCACAGGTGACCGCCCGCAGGATCTCGATACCGCCGCCACAGCGGCGGACGGTCAGTCGCCAGTTATTGGCGCCGCTGATAATCTCCACGGCAGCCACCTCCTTTTCTGAAATCCACAGCAGTATACCATAACTTTTCCCCTATTCCTAGTTGCAATGCCCACAAAAAATTTTCGCCGCGGGTACTTGACAAACCGTGCATACTGTATATACTGTACATGTACAGTACGAACAGGAGGAGCTGCCATGGAGCTCATCATCCGCAACACCACCAATCAGCCCATCTACGAACAGATCTTTGACCAGATCAAAGCCCAGATCCTCTCCGGCGCTTTGCGTCCGGGAGACGCGCTGCCCTCCATCCGGGCCCTGGCCAAGGACCTGAAGATCTCCGTCATCACCACCAAGCGCGCCTACGACGAGCTGGAGTCCGCAGGACTCATTGACACCGTGGCCGGCAAGGGGTGCTTTGTGGCGGAAAAAAACCTGGAACTGGTCCGGGAACAGCAGCGCCTGGAACTGGAGCAGCACCTGCGGGCGGCACTGGAGCTGGCAAAGCCCTGCGGCCTCACCCCCGCGGAACTTGCATCCCTGCTTTCTACACTGGCTGAGGAGGAATGAGCCATGAACGCCATCGAACTCAAGCATATCCAAAAATCCTTCGGCACCTTCGCCATTGAAGATCTGAACCTGACGGTGCCCCAAGGCGCCATCTGTGGCCTGGTGGGCGAAAACGGCGCAGGAAAATCCACCACCATCCGCCTTTTGATGGGGGCCCTCCGCCCGGATGGCGGCTCCGCCGCCGTGCTGGGCACGGACGTAAGTTCCCCGGCCTTCCGGGACGTGAAGGAGGACATCGGCATCGTGCTGGACGAGGCCTACTTCCCGGAGGTGCTCAGTGCCCGCCAGGTGGGAAAGGTCATGGCCAAAACCTACCGCCGCTGGGACGATAAGCAATACCAGCAATTCCTCCAGCGGTTCGAGCTGCCGGAAAAGAAGCTCTTCAAGGACTACTCCCGGGGCATGCGCATGAAGCTGGCCATTGCCGTGGCCCTCTCCCACGACCCGAAGCTTTTGGTGCTGGACGAGGCCACTGCGGGCCTGGACCCCATCGTCCGGGACGAGGTGGTGTCCATGCTGCTGGAATTCACCCGCGCGGAGGACCACTCCATCCTCATCTCCTCCCACATCCTCTCGGACCTGGAGAAGCTGTGCGACTACATCGCCTTTTTGCACCAGGGTAAGCTTCTCTTCTGCGCGGAAAAGGACGCCCTGCTGGAGGACTACGCCCTCTTCATCGGCACCGCCGCCCAGGCCGACAGCCTGGCCCCCGACGCCGTGGTGGGCCGGGAGGACCAGGGCTACGGCGGCGCCCGGTGCCTGGTGCGGCGGGAGCTGGTGCCCCCCACGCTGACGCTGGAGCGGCCCACGGTGGAAGATATCATCCTCTTTATGGTGAAAGGAGCGAAGAAATCATGAAAGCACTGCTTTTGAAGGATTACTGTGTGCTGTGGAAGCAGCTGCGGTTCTTCCTGCTCTTTATTCTGATCTTCTCCGCCCTGCCCGGCGGGTTCAACGGCGTGTTTGCCGTCACCTACGCGGCGCTGCTGCCCTATTCCTGCATCGCCTATGACGAGCGCAGCAAGTGGGACCAGCTGGCGGCCATGATGCCCTACACCGCCCGGGATCTGGTGCTCAGCCGGTATGTGCTGGGCTGGATCGCGGCGGCAGTGGCCTGCGCCCTGTCCCTTGTTTTGCAGGGCGTCTTTTCCACTCTCCTTGACACGGGCTTTTACCCCGTCACGCTGGTGCTGGCCTTTTTCGCCTGCCTTGCCACCCTGGCCATCACCCTGCCGCTGATCTTCCGCTTCGGCGTGGAGCGGGGGCGTCTCCTCATGTTCCTCATCATCTTTTTGGTGTGCGGCTCCGCCGGAGCCCTGGGCGGTATTGCGGACGCCACCTCCGGCCTTCCGCCCGCGGCGGTCTGGCTGCTGCTGCCCGTATCCCTGGTGCTGACGGTCCTGTCCGTGCCCCTTTCCATCCGGTGGTATGCCCGCCGGAGTCAGTGAGGCGGCCTATGGAAGAGAACACGCCCCGCCCGGAGCTGTCCGCCGAGGATCTGGCGGCGCTGCTGGAGCTTTTGAGCCGGGCCCTGCTGGCCTGAAGGCAGAAGATCCCGGAGACGGAAATCCGTCTCCGGGATCTTTTTCTTTGGGAAACGCTCTCAGCCCCACAGGGCGGAGAGCATGGGGATGACCTGCTTTTTCCGGGACATGATCTTGGGCAAAAAGGCCGTGTTGTCCTCGGCCTTGATGTTGAAGGCCTGGCAGATGGCCTCCTCATCGCCCACGAACAAAAGCTGGGTGCCCTCCAGCAGCACGTCCGTGATCATGAGCACCACGGTGTTGAGGCCCCGGGTGCGGCGGATCTGGCGCATGGCGTCCAGGAACTCCTCCTTCCGGGCCAGCAGGCGGTCGGAGTCCATGCAGGTGATCTGGCTGACGGCCAGGTCGTGACCGGCGATGTGGAACTCCTTATAGTCCGTGTTCAGCATGGCCTCCACGGTCTTTTCCTCCCCGCAGGTGGCGGAGAAGATGGCCTTGCCCAGCTCATCCAAAGAGACGTTGGCAATGCGGGCCATGCGGTTGGCAATGTCGATATCCCGCTTGGTGCAGGTGGGGGACTTGAACATGACCGTGTCAGACACGATGGCCGCGGCCATGAGGCCCGCCATCTTGGCCGTGGGCATGAGGCCCTTTTCCTGGTACATGTCCGCCACGATGGTGGTAGTGCTGCCCACAGGCTCGTTACGCACATAGATGGGGTTTTTCGTCTCGATATCCGCCAGGCGGTGGTGATCCACGATCTCCAGGATCTCCGCCTGCTCCAGACCCCGGACGGACTGGGCCTTTTCGTTGTGGTCCATGAGGATGACCCGCTTGCGGCGGGGACGCAGCAGATGGAACCGGGCCAGAGTGCCCACCACGCGCTCCTCATCGTCCAGGATGGGGTAAGCGCGGAAGCGGCTTTCCAGCACGGTGTCCTGCACGTCGTCGATGAAGTCGTCCAGGTGGAAATACACCAGGTCCTTGCTCTTGCAGATGCGCTCGATGGGCAGGGCGTGGCAGATGAGGCGCACGGCCTTATAGGCGTCGTAGGGGGTGGAGATGATGCACGTCTCCGTGTGCATCTCCAGAAGCTCCCGCTCCACCTCCGCCTGGCAGACGATGACGCAGTTGACGTTCAGTTCCAGCGCCCGGCGGATCATGTCCGGCTGGTCACCGCAGATGACGATGCTGTTGGGGTCGGAGAACACCAGGTTCTCCCGGCCGGCGGGCAGTGCCACGGTGATCTCACCGGAGACCACTTCCCTTAGCTGCATGTCCTCGTTGAGGATCTTGCCCTCCAGCACGGACAGCAGGTTGTAGACAGGCACCTCGCCCACCTGGGGGTTGCGGACGGAGGTCATGTCGTAGTTGGCCACGTCGCCGGCGGAGAGCATGCCGTACAAGGTGCCGTCCTCGTTTGCCACGGGGATGACGGAGATCTTGTTGGCCTGCATGGTCTGCCAGGCCCGGGAAATGGTGGCCGCGGCGGAGAGGGTGGGCGGCGTGTCGTAATCCAGATCCCGCACCTGGGTGCGCAGGTCGGTGATGAGCTGGGGCGGCTGGAAGCCGAACCGGTCCAGCACCGCCTGGGTCTCGTCGCTGACCTGGCCCAGCCGGGCGGCTTTGTAATTGCGGTCGCCCAGGGCGTTTTTCAGCGCCGCGTACGCCATGGAGGACACGATGGAGTCCGTGTCCGGGTTGCGGTGGCCGGTGATGTAAATTGTATCCATACTCTGCGTTTCTCCTTCAACAGGGTTCTTAATAACTTGATTATGCTGCCCCGCCGCCGCTTTGTCAACGGCTGCCGGCGGGCCGTTCCGGCACGGAATCGATTACCTTTTTCTGGGATGCGGAAAAAATTTTTTGCGTCCCGCCGCTCACAGGATCAAAAGCTCCTTGGGTGCCCGGGTCAGGTTCACGCAGCCCTCCTCCGTCAATACGATCACATCCTCGATACGCACGCCCATGCGGCCGGGCAGATAGATGCCCGGCTCGGCGGAGATGACGGCGCCGGCGGGCAGGGGCTTATCGTTTCCGGGGGTGGCGTTGGGGGCCTCGTGGATCTCCACGCCCACGCCGTGGCCGAAGCTGTGGCCGAAATACGCCCCGTACCCGGCCTCGGCAATGACGCTGCGAGCCGCGCCGTCCACCGCCTTGCCCGTGGCGCCTGCCCGGGCGGCGGCAATGCCGGCCTTCTGGGCGGCAAGCACCGTCTCGTACACCCGGCGCATCTCCTCGTCGGCGCTGCCCACCGCCACCGTGCGGGTCATGTCGGAGCAGTAGCCGTGGTACACGCAGCCAAAGTCCATGGTGACGAACTCGCCCCGCTCGATGGTCTTTTCCGACGGCACGCCGTGGGGCAGGCTCCCGTTGGGGCCGGAGACCACGATGGGGTCGAAGGACATATCCTCCGCCCCGAAGTGCAGCATCAGGTACTGGAGCCGGGCGGCGATCTCCTTTTCCGTGACGCCGGGGCGGATCTCCCCCAGGATCTCCTCCAGGGCCCGCTCGGCGATGCGCTGGGCCTGCTCCATCACCGCAAGCTCCTCATCGCTCTTCACGCTGCGAAGCTGCCACAAAAGCTCCGTGGCGGGCACCAGCTCACAGGAGAGGGCCTTTGCATAGAAGCTATGGTCCCGGACCGTCATGTAGGCGTCCTCAAAGCCAAGGCGCCGGATGCCCTCGGCCTTGACCACTTCCTCAACAAGCGTACTGTATCCCCGGCCGGGCCGCACCTCGTCGATCTTCGCGTTTTGAACGCAGCGGCCCGCCGCCTCAATGTAGCGGGAGTCCGTAAAATACCAGGCGCCGCGGCGGGTCACCAGGGCCGCTCCGTCGGTCCCGGCGGAGTGAAAGCCGGAGGCGTAGAAGCGGTTGGCCTCCTCCGTCAGCAGCACGCCGTCCAGGTCGCAACGCTCCAGCTGGGCCGCGATTTGGGCAAAATGGTTCATGATACCCTTCCTTTCCGTTTGGCAATGGAGCCTTTTCCTATATGATAGCACAATGCGCCGCCAAACGCACGCCGCCCCGGCGTTTTCTAAGGCGGTTACTGCTGCGCCTCCTGACGCTTCAGTGCCGCCTCCACAAACCCGTAGAACAGGGGATGCGCGTGGTCGGGACGAATGGGCGCATCCTGCGCCCATCCCCTTCAATGCCCGCGGGGCTCGCCGCCATAGGCGGCAGCCGCCCCGCATGGGCAGAGCCGTCCCGACGGTTACTGCTGCGCTTCCTGACGCTTCAGCGCCGCCTCCACAAACCCGTAGAACAGGGGATGCGCGTGGTCGGGACGAATGGGCG
>CAUWEK010000040.1:0-13897 GCA_963557435.1 uncultured Dysosmobacter sp. | reverse complement strand
CGGGTGTCCTTGACCATCTGGTAGGGCATGAAGACATAGGAGCGGATCTGGCTGCCCCACTCGATCTTCAGCTGGACGCCCTTGATGTCGGAGATCTTCTCCGCGTGCTGCTGGGCCTTGAGCTCCAGGAGCTTGGCCCGGAGCATCTTCATACAGTTGTCCTTGTTCTGGAACTGGCTGCGCTCCTGCTGAGAAGCCACCACGATGCCCGTGGGCTTGTGGATCAGCCGGACGGCGGAGGAGGTCTTGTTGACGTGCTGGCCGCCGGCGCCGCTGGCCCGGTAGACCTGCATCTCGATGTCCTCGTCCCGGATCTCGATGGTGTTGTCATCCTCCAGCTCCGGCATGACCTCCACAGCGGCAAAGGACGTCTGCCGCCGGGCGTTGGCGTCAAAGGGAGACACGCGCACCAGCCGGTGCACGCCGTTTTCGCTCTTCAAAAGGCCGTAGGCGTTCTCGCCCTCGATGGAGATGGCCGCAGACTTGATGCCCGCCTCGTCGCCGTCCTCGTAGTCCAGGATCTTGTAGACAAAGCCGTGGCGCTCGGCCCAGCGGGTATACATGCGGTAGAGCATCTGGGCCCAGTCCTGGGCCTCGGTGCCGCCGGCACCGGCATGGAACTGCAAAATGGCGTTGGAGTTATCGTACTCGCCGGACAGCAGCGTGGTCATCCGGGTCTCCTCCACCTTTTCCTCCAAACGGGCATAGCCCTCCTTCAGCTCAGCAAGGAGTTCCTCGTCCTCGGCCTCCTGGCCCATTTCACAAAGGGCGTTAAGGTCCTCCCACTCGCTCACCAGCTTTTCCTGGCGGCTGACCTTGTTCTGCAGCTGCTTGAGGCGCATCTGCACCTTCTGGGACCGCTCCAGATCGTTCCAGAACCCGTCCTGCGCCGTCTCATCCTCCAGGCGCTGTGCCTCCTGCCGGGCACTGTCCACGTCCAGCGCGGCGGCGAGCTTTTGAAGCTCCGGGCCAAGCTCCCGCAGCTTCTGCTTGTATTCGTCGTATTCGATCAAAGCCATGGCGCTTCTCCGTTTCGTAGAATTTCATTAGCCATAGTATTATACTGGAAGGAATTTTATTTGTAAAGGAAAAAGTGGAAAAAACCGCCGAATTTCCCGGAAGATACCCATTTTTACCCGGGAAGAAAAATACTTTTCTGGAAATACCGGGAAAGAGGGTCTTGTTCATAATTTGTTCATGATTTCAAGACGCTTTTCCGCTATGGTACAAGCAGGAAGAAAGCATACCAATTCACCCAACGCATGGAAGAGATGGAGGGAACATGATGAAACACTTTTTGAAAAGAAGGCTTCCTGCGCTGATGCTGTCCGCCGTGCTGATGCTGACACTGATGCCCACGGCTCTGGCCGCGGACTGCGGCCACAACAGCTGGGGCGCCTGGCAGAAACTCAACGACCAGCAGCACCAGCGCACCTGTCTGGTCAGCGGCTGCTCCGCCACCCAGGAGGCCAATCACAGCTGGCCTTCCGGCTATGAGACGGACGGCTCGTCCCACTGGAAAAAGTGCACGGACTGCGGCGCTCAGACCGCTCATGAGGCACACCAGTACAGCGGCGGCATGAAGTCCGACGCCAACAACCACTGGGACCAGTGCACCGTGTGCGGCTACAAGGACAACCTGGGCGGCCATGTGGACCTGAACGAGGACCGCAAGTGCGACACCTGCGGCTACTCCATGCCCGATACCAGCATCACCGTTACGTTCAAAAACGGCTCTTCCACTTACCGCACCCAGAGCATCAAGAAGGGTTCCAAGCCGTCCAATCCCGGCACCCCGTCCAAAGCCTCCAGCGGCAAGACCTATACGTTCAAGGGCTGGACCACCAGCAACCCCGGCTCCTCCGCCATCTATGACGGCCAGTCCTATCTGACCTCCTCCGGCGTGAGCCAGACCGCCCTGACCTCCGACACCACTTATTACGCCGTCTACACGGTCTCCAACAAGGCCGACTCCATCGTCTACGAGGTGGACCCCGGCGAGTCTGTGGACTTTTCCCGCACGGATTTCCGGGACGTCTATGAGGACGTCTACGACGATGACTTCGACTATGTGGACTTCTATCCCGACAGCTCCTACAAGTCCTCCGTGGGCTACATCTACTATGACTACAAGGGCAGCGATGAAGAGCGTCTGGACCGGGACGATCTGAAGGACAACTATTTCGAGTACTCCAACTCCAGTTCCTATCCCCTGGACAAGCTGACCTTCGTGGCCGACGCCGACGCCAGCAGCCGCACTCTGGTCATTGACTGCACCCTGTACGGCGAGGACAACGAGCTGGATACCACCCTGGAGATCAAGATCGGCCGCGGCTCCAGCTCCGGCTCCGGCAAGGCCGACATCGTCTACGAGGTGGATCCCGACGATACCGTGGACTTCGACCGGGGCGACTTCAAGGACTTCTTTGAAGAAGAATATGATGACGACACCTTTGACCGGGTGGTGTTTTATCCCGACAGCTCCTACAAGTCCTCCAACGGCTACCTCTATTATGACTACAAGGGCGACGAGGAAGAGCGCATCAGCAAGGATGATCTGGAGGACTACACCTTCCGGTATTCCCGCTCCGCCTCCTATGCCATCGACTATCTGACGTTCGTGGCCGATGAGGACGCGGACGGGTCCGTGGTAACTTTGGAGTTCACCGCCTACGGCGATGACGAAGACCTGGACGGCGTGCTGGAGATCCACATCGGCGATGTGGACGACGAGGACGCGGACAAGGGCGACATCGACTACACCGTGGAAGCCGGCGACACCGTGGAGGTGGACCGCAGCGACTTCAAGGAATACTTTGAAGACGAGTATGACGAGACGCCCCGCTATGTGACCTTCGATCCGGACAGCTCCTACAAGTCCTCCAACGGCTACCTCTACTATGACTACGACGGCCGGGATGAGGAGCGTTTTTCCAAAGACGACCTGTCCGAATACAAGTTCTATTACAACGATGACAAGTACGGCGACTACGAGCTGGACGAGCTGACCTTTGTGGCCGACGATGACTTCAGCGGCACGGTCTCCATCGACTTTACCATCTGGTACGACAGCAAGACCTATGTGGAAGGCACCCTGACCTTCCGCTCCAAGACCACCGCCGTGGCCGGCGAGGGCAGCATCCTGTACTACACCACTTACAGCAGCTCCGTGCAGCTCAACCACAACGACTTTGCCCACTTCTTCAAGGAGAAGTATCCCAACGAGACGCTGAATTATGTGGTGTTCACCTCCCTGCCTTCCTCCGGCACGCTGAACTATGACTACTACAACACCAGCAAGTACGGGAAATCCGTCCGGCTGACCTCCAGCAACTGCTCGGGCTACAAGTTCTACTTCAGCCCGGACTCCACGTCGGACTACGCCCTCAGCGAGCTGACCTTCACGCCCAACGGCTTCAACTACTGCCCTGAGATCGGCTTCACCGCCTACGGCAGCGGCTCCAAGGCCGTCTCCGGCACCGTGCGCATCAGCGTCACCCTGGCCACCATGCCGGAGGTCTACGGTGTGACCACCCGTGGCTCCTCCGTGACCTTCCCGGCCTCGTCCCTCTCCAGCGCCGTGTCCAAGGGCACCGGCATGACCCTGGGCAGCATTCAGCTTCTGGAACTGCCCGCGACCTCGGAGGGCACCATCTATGTGGGCAGCGGCACCTCCTCCAAGGCCAACACCTCCACCAAGTACACCGTCTCCTCCGGCAGCCAGTCCATCAGCCAGCTGCGCTTCGTGCCTGCCAGCGGCTACACCGGCTCCGTGGAGATTCCCTACATGGCGTACAGCTCCAGCGGCAACGCCATCGCCACCGGCAAGCTGTGCCTGGGCATCGTCAAGTCCGTGCCCAAGTTCACGGATGTGACCTCTTCCACCTGGTGCTATAAGTATGTGGTGGAGATGAGCGACGCCGACGTCATCGACGGCTATTCCGACGGCTCCTTCCGTCCCGACAACACCGTCACCTACGGGCAGGCCCTCAAGCTCATCATGCTGGCGGCCGGCTATCAGACCCAGGAGCCTACCGGCTCTCACTGGGCCAGCGGCTACCTCTCCAAGGCCAAGAGCGACAAGCTCATCACCGGCACCGTGGATCTGGACGCCCCCATCACCCGTCTGGCGGTGGCGCAGATCGCCGCCAAGGCCATGAAGCTGTCCACATCGGACCTGTCCAGCGTGAAGCCCTTCACCGACACGTCCGACATCTATGTCCAGGCCCTCAGCGCCGCGGGCATCGTGCAGGGCTATTTCTCCAACGGCACCAGCACCTATAAGCCCGGCAACACCCTCACCCGCGGCCAGATCTCCGCTATCGTCTGGCGCATGGAAAACTACGAGGGATGACCTTTCGCCAAGCAAAAAGAAAGACACGCCTTACGGCGTGTCTTTCTTTTGTTGCTTTTTTGCAGGTTCCCCAAAACAAATTGAAGCCCAGCACAGATATCTCTCTTTGCCAGAAGTTTGCTCAAATTGCCTCTAGCGGAGCACCTTATTTGTAAAACGGTTACAAGATGCAATTTCCTTTGTCAAACTTCGGTTTTACAGCAAGCACAGCAGAATAAATATGCGATAAGTTTTACACTAAGTCTATGGCTTGGCCACGGCCTATTATAAACATTCCTTGTAGCTTAAATAATGACATGATAAAATCATTTTCAAGGAGGGAAAATAAATATGTGTAAAACCTGGAAACTTGGTATTGCTGGATTGATAGTATGCCTATTTTTGACGGGATGTGCAAACAACACCAGTGAGAAGATGAGCAACCACCAAGACGGGACTTCCGCAACAGAAAGTGCATACACGCAACCGCAAGATCAACTCGAAGAACTAGAGCAAATCGATGCTGAAATCACCAATGTGCTACGCGAAAGTGGCTATTCACTCGAACATGCAAGCATGATTCAAGAGATATTGAACATGGTAGGAATTAAAAGCATTGAAATTGAAAATATGACCGGGCACGCAGAGGAGGGGCTAAATTCTGTAGTCTGCTATCCAAACGGCCACACAGATCGTGACAGGAGATTTTACTTTACGACCGAAGATGGAACACTGTTTTACGCAGGCTTCGCGGATGAAGACCTTTACGATAGCGAGAAAGGTGGTTATTTAAAAAACTATAGCGATGTACATGTACCCGAAAAAGACGTAACTCTTGAAGCTTATGAAGAATTGTGCTCCCTAGCCACGGAAGAAGTAAAACATTGTCTCAACTATCCGAATACTGCTGACTTCAGTCCCCTCAGTTGGGGCGTAGGCAGAAACGATGATAATTATCAAATTATTGGAAGTGTGACCGCCGAAAACGGCCTTGGAGTAGAAGAAGAAATTTCGTTTTCTGTCTGGTTTATTGCAGGCAATGATACTTTTTCAACGGAAGGCATTTCTTTGAATGGAGTTCGCATAAAATAAATTAGCAAATGCGATTACTCTTTTGAAACAGGTAAACTGGATAGTAGGCATTCGATTCTGATTTCTTTAGAGCCGAGCCCCGGCGCAGGGACAATTCATTTGCCCCGAGCAATTCGATCACCGGAGGATGGAGCCGCCCGACCCGCGGCGTGCGCTTGCTCTGATTTTTATAAAAAAGTCGGAGCAAGCGATACAAAGCTTGCTCCGACGTGGAACATCGCAACAGTATAGATGCTGGCAGGATTTGGGGCCCCACACAGTGGGGCGGCGCTTTTGCGCCGTACAAGCGTCTTCACCATAGGTGAAAACCTTGGCGGCGGCGGAATTCACTTCCGCCGAGCATTCTAATCACCCACGGTATCCATAAAAATAACCACACCTTTCGGTGTGGTTATTTTTATGGAGCGGCTAATGGGAGTCGAACCCACCTATGCAGCTTGGGAAGCTGCCGTTCTACCGATGAACTATAGCCGCGAGCCTGAGTGGTATTATAGCAGACCTTCCCGGAAAATGCAACACGAAAAATGGCGGCATGGACGCCCCGTCCGGCGCATACACTGTACCACTGCTGCAAGGGGGAATGGACATGAAGCGATTTTTGACGGCCCTGTGCGCGGCGGCGCTGCTCTGCACCAGCGCCGGCGCCCTGGAGATCTCGGCGCCCTCGGCGGTGCTGATGGAAAAGGAAACGGGCACCGTTCTCTACGAAAAGGACGCCCACGCCAAGCTGGAGCCCGCCAGCGTCACCAAGGTCATGACGCTGCTTTTGACCATGGAGGCCATCGACGCCGGGCAGCTTGGCTACGACACGGTCATCACCGCCTCCGCCCACGCCTGCTCCATGGGCGGCAGCCAGATCTGGCTGGAGGAAAACGAGCAGATGACCGTGGACGACATGCTCAAGGCGATGTGCGTGGTGTCCGCCAACGACTGCGCCGTAGCGCTGGCGGAGGCCGTGGCCGGCAGCGAGGAGGCGTTCGTGGAGAAGATGAACCAGCGGGCCAAGGAGCTGGGCATGAACGACACCACCTTCAAAAACGCCACGGGCCTGCCCGCCGAGGGACACGTCACCTCCGCCTGGGACATCGCCCTCATGAGCCGGGCGCTCATTTTGAACCACCCGGACATCCGCAACTACACCACCATCTGGATGGACTCCCTGCGGGACGGGAAGTCGGAGCTGGTGAACACCAACAAGCTCATCCGCTTCTATGAGGGCGCCACCGGATTGAAGACCGGCTCCACCGACTCCGCCCTCTACTGCCTGTCCGGCACGGCGGAGCGGGACGGCATGGAGCTCATCGCCGTCATTATGAAGGCGCCCACTTCCGCCCAGCGGTTCGACGACGCCAAGGCCCTGCTCAGCTACGGCTTTTCCACCTATGCCCTGGAGACCATCGTGCCCCAGGAGGCGCTGCCGCCCATTCCCGTGGAGCTGGGGACCCAGGCCACGGTGCAGCCGGTGCTGGGGGAGGGGACGGCACTGCTGCTGGAAAAGGCCCAGTCCGCCCAGCTGAGCCAGTCCGTGGAGCTGGTGTCTTCCGTGGCCGCGCCGGTGGCCCAGGGGGACACACTGGGCACCCTCACCGTCACCGCCGGGGAGGAGACCGTGGCCCAGATCCCCATCGTGGCCGGGGAGGCCGTGGAGCGGGTGACCTTCTCTCAAATGTTCTCGCGGCTTCTGCGTCTGGCGTTTCTGGGCGGATGATGGATTTCGGCCCCGCGCGACGGTTTTCTCTTGCTGTCACATGCCGGAAATGCTATACTCAGTTTGACCGTGGCCATTTTGGCCAGTACATAAGAAAGGACTGTTTACCATGCTGGATGTCAAGCTGTTCCATATGAGATCCTTCCTGCCCATGCCCTACGAGGCGGCCCTGGCCCCCCGTCTCAAGCGGGCCCACGAGATGCTCCAGGCCGGCAACGGCCTGGGCGGTGAGTTCACCGGCTGGGTGCACCTGCCCCGGGACTACGACAAGGCCGAATTCGACCGGATCCAGGCGGCCGCCGCCAAGATCCGCAGCGATTCCAAGGCCCTGGTGGTCATCGGCATCGGCGGGTCCTACCTGGGCGCCCGTGGCGTGATCGACTGCCTGTGCTCTCCCAATTATAACCTCAAGAAGAAGGACACCCCCAACATCTACTTCGCCGGCAACGGCCTGTCCGCCGACGCCCTGGCCGAGATTTTGGAGCTGGTGGAGGACGAGGACTTCTCCGTCAACGTCATCTCCAAGTCCGGCACCACCACCGAGCCCGCCGTGGCCTTCCGCTTCTTCCGGGAGGCTCTGGAGAAAAAGTACGGCAAGGAGGGCGCCCGCAGCCGTATCTACGCCACCACCGACAAAGCCCGGGGCGCCCTGAAGTCCCTGGCCGACGCCGAGGGCTGGGAGACGTTCGTGGTGCCCGACGAGGTGGGCGGCCGCTTCTCCGTGCTCACCGCCGTGGGCCTTTTGCCCATCGCCGTGGCCGGCGTGGACATCAGCGAGCTCATGGCCGGCGCCGCCGAAATGATGGACCGCTGCACGGACGCCTCCTTCGACTGCCCCGCCTGGCGCTACGCCGCCATCCGCTATGAGCTCTACCGCTCCGGCCGCTCCGTGGAGCTGCTGGCCTGCTACGATCCCGCTTTCCGCTTCATGCTGGAGTGGTGGAAGCAGCTCTACGGCGAGAGCGAGGGCAAGGACGACAAGGGCCTGTTCCCCGCCAGCGTGGAGTTCACCGCGGACCTGCACTCCATGGGTCAGTACATCCAGCAGGGCCGCCGGCTCATGTTCGAGACGGTGGTGCGGCTGGGCGCCTCTCACGCCCGGCTGGCCGTGCCCACCGACGCCCAGGACGGCGACGGCCTCAACTTCCTGGCCGGCACGGACATGGACTTCATCCGGGACCGCGCCATGGAGGGCACCCTGCTTGCCCACACGGAGGGCGGCGTGCCCAACATCATCGTGGAGGCCGACGGCAAGACGCCCCGGGCCCTGGGCCAGCTCATCTACTTCTTCGAGTACGCCTGCGGCCTGTCCGGCTACCTGCTGGACGTGAACCCCTTCGACCAGCCCGGCGTGGAGGCCTACAAGAAGAACATGTTCGCCCTGCTGGGCAAGCCCGGCTACGAGGACCGCCGGGCGGAGCTGGAGGCAAAGCTGGCCCAGTGAGGCCCTTTGTCACCGGCTTGTCAATGCCTATTGTGAACAAAGATTGAATTTGCTTTTTTGCATTGTTTTTTACAAGATCTTATGCTATGCTGGACACAGGATAACCATCCCCCCGGCGATTCTATTTGACAGGAGTGATTACTATGGTCAGACTGATTATGGGCGTGAAGGGTTCCGGTAAGACCAAGCGGCTCATCGAACTGATCAACAATTCGGCGAAGGACGAGCCCGGCAACGTGGTTTGCATCGAGGCCAACCGCAATCTGACGTATGATATCCACTATCATATCCGTCTCATTGACGCCCAGGAATATAAATTGAACAGCTATGACCTGCTGCGCGGCTTTATCAGCGGCCTCTATGCGGGCAACTACGACATCTCCCACGTGTTTATCGACAATCTGTTCAAGATCGTCGGCGGGGAAATCGGCAGCGATACCGAGAACTTCCTGAACTGGCTGGATCGCTTCGGCGAGCAGAACAACATCAAGTTCACCGTCTCCATCAGCGCGGATGTCTCCGCCGCTACGGACGGCATGCAGAAGTTCCTGTAATCCATCCATAAAAAAAGACGGGCCATCCGGCCCGTCTTTTTTCTTTTCAGGAAAGCCCCGCCAGGAAGAGGCCGGAGGCCGCCTCCGTGTCGCTCAGGCACACGCGGCCCACCCCCAGGAACGCGCACATGCGCACCCGCTCTTGAACGCTCTGCTCATCCAGATACCACACGGTCATCGTCCCGCCGCTCTCCTGCTGCGTCAGATAGGAGCAGGCATAGCGCTGGGCATAATAGGAATGGGCGCCTTGCGCCAGCAGCGTCTCCACCTCCGTGCCGGGCAGCGTCCGCTCCCGGCCGTTTTCCCAGGCGGAGGCAGTGGTGGTCAGCAGCAGGCACAGGCGGCTCTCCTCTACCTCCCCGCCCAGGCGGGACAGGGCGTAGTACACTTCCTCCAGCGGCTCCATGGGCGCGGTGACGACACCGCCCACTTCGTTTTTATAGGCCTCGATCCGCACCACCAGGCAGTCCGCCGCCTGTCCCAGCGCCTGATAGTCGTACGCCGGCTCCGTGCCGGCGTCCCAGGCGGGGGCGTCAGCCACCACATAGAGGCTCCGCTCTCCCAGGGCGGTGTCCAGCGCCGTGACCAGGGCCGTGAACGCCGCCTGCTGCTTTTCATCGGAGGCCGGCACATCCAGGTACACGCCGTCATAGCCGCCGTCCGCCGCCGCGTCCGCCACGGCCGCCGCCAGCTCCGAGGCGCTGTGGCTCAGCACGGAGCTGCTGGCGGTCACATACAGCAGGGCTTTGGCCCCGGCGGCGCGGACCGTTTCCAGAAATACCTGCTCCCGCTCAGCTGCCGGACGGGCCACCTGGGCGGCGGTGCCGTAGGTGATGCGTCCGCCGGTGAGGGCCACGGCCTCGTAGCCGCTCCAGTCGCCGCTGCCGTCGCCGGAGCACACGCCCACCAGGGCAGGCGCGGCGTGGCAGGCGTCATAGACCCGCATGAGCATGACGGCCGCCTGCTCCCGGGTGGCCGGCTTTTCCGGGGAAAAGGTGGTCTTGGAGGTACCGGTGACGATGCCCAGCTCATAGGCCATGGCCAGATAGCCGGCGCCGGTCTCCACATCCGTGAAGGGCATGGGCAGGTCCTGGGCAAGACCGGCGATGGTGCCGTAGCCCAGCGCACGCACCAGCATGACCGCCAGCTCCTCCCGGGTGATGGCATCGCCGGGACGGAAGGTGTCCGTCTGGTTGGTGATGGCCCCGTGGGCATAGGCCGTCTCCACCGCCGAATAATACCAGGCGTCCGGGTCCTGCACATCTTGATAGGTGGGGGCGGACGGTGTCACCAGCTCCCAGCCGAACAGGCGGCACATAGCCGTCACAAAGGCCGCCCGGGTCATGGGCTTGCCCATGCCGAAGCGGTCGGCGCTCTGGCCCTGGAGCACGCCCAGCTCCACGCAGCGGTAAATGTCCTCCGCCGCCCAGCTGCCGGCCGGCACGTCCGCAAAGCCCGCGGCCCGGGCCGCAGGCGCGGCGCACAGCACCGTCAGCGCGGCCAGCGTGCCGGCGAGGAAGCGTGAAAAACGATTTTTCATGGCTCGTCTCCTTTATCGCGGAAAATTCACGAGCGCTATTGTATCAAAATTTGGCACTTGCGTCAAATATACCCTGTCGAATCCCGGAAAGACGGTGGAAACCTCTGGATTTTGCTCACATTTTTCCTTTACCTGCGCCGCCGCATCTGCTATAATAGAATAGTTATTGTGGTGCATTGTACACATCTGGAAAGGAGGGTGCTTCCCGTGAAATTTCAAAAGTGGAATATCGGCACGCCGGATGAGCGGGACGTGGCCCTTCTGCGCGCCGCCGGCTATCCCTGCCTTTTGTCCACGGTGCTGGCCGCCCGGGGCATCACCACAGCGGAGGGCGCCGCGGAGTTTTTGGAGCGGTCCCGCAAGCTCACCCACTCTCCCATGCTCCTCAAGGACATGGACAAGGCCGTTGAGCGCATCCAGCGGGCCATCAGTCAAAAAGAGACCATCGCCGTATTCGGCGATTACGACGTAGACGGCATCACCTCCACCGTGCTGCTGCGGGACTACCTGCAAAGCTGCGGCGTGAAGTGCCTGCGGTATATCCCCCGGCGCATCGAGGACGGCTACGGCCTGAGCCAGGAGGCCATCCGGGGCCTTCGGGACCAGGGCGCCACCCTCATGGTCACCGTGGACTGCGGCATCACCGGCAACGAGGAGGTGGACTTCGCTAACTCCCTGGGAATGGACGTGGTCATCACGGACCACCACGAGTGTAAGGAGACGCTGCCCGCGGCGGTGGCCGTGGTGGACCCCCACCGCTCTGACTGCCCGTATCCTTTCAAGCACCTGGCAGGCGTGGGCGTGGCACTGATGCTGGTGCTGGCCCTGGGCGGTGAGAGCCGGGAGGACGCCCTGTTCGCCCGGTACTGCACCCTGGCGGCCATCGGCACCATTGCCGACGTCATGCGCATGGAAGGGGAGAACCGCACCATCGTCTCCTGCGGCCTGGAAGCCCTGCCCCATACGGACTTTGTGGGCGTACACGCCCTTTTGAAAGAAGCGGGGCTTCTGGGAAAGCCCATCACCTCCATCCAGATCGGCTTCGTGCTCTCCCCCCGGATCAACGCCGCCGGCCGCATGGGTGCGGCGGATCTGGCCGCGGATCTTCTGGAGACCTCCGACCCCGCCCGGGCGGAGGAGCTAGCCAAGGAGCTTTGTGCGCTCAACCGGGAGCGCCAGGCGGTGGAGCAGGCCATCTGTGCCGACGCGGTGGAGAAGATCGGCCGCCTGCCCAGTGAAGAGCGCAGCGCGCTGGTCCTCTCCAGCGAGCACTGGCACCAGGGCGTGGTGGGGATCGTTGCCTCCCGCCTGAGCGAAAAATACGCCTGCCCCAGCTTCATGATCCACCTCAAGGACGGCACCGGCAAGGGCTCGTGCCGGTCCTACGGCGGCTTCAACCTCTTTGCGGCGCTGGAGTCCTGCGCCGACCTTCTGGACGGCTTCGGCGGCCACGAGCTGGCCGCGGGCTTCACCATTCCGGAGGGCAACATCGAGGCCTTCCGCCAGCGGATGAACCGGTACGTGCGCTCGGCCTCCGGCGGGGAGGTGCCCGTCAGCTGCCTGGACATCGACGCGGCCGTTACCTGCCCTGCGGAGATGACCCTTTCCGAGGCGGAGCATCTGAGCTACCTGGAGCCCTACGGCGCCGGCAATCCCCGGCCCACCCTGGCGCTGCTGGGAGCCACGGTGGACTCCATCCAGCCCGTGGGCCAGGGGCGGCACCTGAAGCTGCGCCTTTCCAAGGGCACCTGCCGCTTCGACGCCATCTTCTTTTCCGTCACGGAAGAAGAGTGCGGCATCTGCGCCGGCAGCCGGGTGGACGCGGCCTTCTATCTGCAGGCCAACACCTTCCGGGGCAACACCACGCTGCAATTGCAGCTCATCGATATCCGTCCCTCCCTGACCCCCAGCCGCCACGAGGCCGCCGATCTGGAGCTTCTGGACCGGCTCACCGGGGGCGGCCGCCTCACCGCTCAGGAGACCGCCCGGCTGGGCGCCTCCCGGGAGCAGTTCGCCGCCTTCTGGGTGGCGCTGGAGCGGAGGCTGCGCCAGGGCAAGCTGGAAGCGGCCCGGCTGCCCTTTTTGCGGCGCCTGGCGTCCCTGGGCGGCGGCACGGAAAGCTTTCTGCGGGCGGGCCTTGCGGTGCGCGTCTTTGCCGAGCGGGGCCTTTTGTCCCTGACGGACACGGAGGAGACGGTGACGCTCTCCCTCAATCCCATCCAGGGGAAGGTGGACCTGAACGCCTGCCCCTATCTGATGCGGCTGCACGGCTGCGCCGCACGAAACGGAGGCGATGGACTGTGACCATTGCGGAACAGTATGAAAATCTGGTAAAAACCATCCGGGCGTATAACCCGGCGGCGGACTTCGACCACATCCGGGCAGCCTTTGAATTTGCCGACAAGGCCCACGAAAATCAAAAGCGCAAAAGCGGAGAGCCCTATATCATCCACCCGCTGGCCGTGGCCCAGATCGTGGCGGAGGAGCTGCGGCTGGACTCGGAGTCCATCGAGGCGGCACTGCTGCACGACGTGATCGAGGACACCGCCGCCACCCATGAGGACATCGCCAAGCTCTTTTCTCCCACCATCGCCGACCTGGTGGAGGGCGTCAGCAAGCTGACCCGCATCCAGTACGCCACCAAGGAAGACGAGCAGATGGAGAACCTGCGGAAGATGCTCATCGCCATGAGCAAGGACATCCGGGTGATCCTCATCAAGATCGCCGACCGGCTCCACAACATGCGCACCATGGAGTACCAGTCCCCGGCCAAGCAGAAGCAAAAATCCCTGGAGACCATGGAGATCTACGCCCCCATCTCCCACCGGCTGGGCATGCAGCGCATCAAGTGGGAGCTGGAGGACCTCTCTTTGAAGTATCTGGACCCGGTGGGCTACGAGGAGATCGTCTCCAAGCTGAGCGTCAAGCAGCGGGAGTACGAGGCCTTCATGCAGCGCACCCAGATTCAGATCGACGACCGGCTGAGTGAGCTGGGCATCGAGCACATCGTCTACGGCCGCATGAAGCACCCCTACTCCATCTACCGCAAGATGTTCAACCAGAACAAGTCCTTAGATGAGATCTTCGACCTGTTCGCCTTCCGGGTGATCGTGGAGAACGTGGGGGACTGCTACAACGTGCTGGGCGTCATCCACGATATCTACAAGCCCATCCTGGGCCGGTTCAAGGACTATATCGGCACCCCCAAGCCCAACGGCTACCAGTC
>CAUWEK010000039.1:0-14216 GCA_963557435.1 uncultured Dysosmobacter sp. | reverse complement strand
AGCTTGCTCATGATAGTACCTCCAAAATAAAAAATCGGGCATAACATCAGATGTCCTACCTCATAATTTAAATATAAGACTTCAGACAACTGTTGTCAATCACGCGAATTAGCTAAGAAAAATTACGGGAATTTGTATAGAAATACGGAACAAGCAAACTTGCGTGTGCCGGGAGAGCGCGTTAAAAAGAAAGTAGTTGTACGCAACAAGGAATTATGGTAAAGTGAACATATATTTTACAGAGGAAGACCGTCTGCGGGGTGCGGTGTTCACAAAAAAGAGAGGTTGATTAGCGTGACATGGAATGTGACTGGGCAGCACAAAAAGAGCCTGTCTCGCCAAGTGATGGAGTCCATTGAAAAGATGATCCGGGAACGGGAGATGGGCCCGGGGGATGTGCTCCCCACGGAGACGCAGATTGCGGAAGAACTGTCGGTGAGCAAAAGCAGTGTGCGGGAAGCCATCAAGATGCTGGAGGCGGTAGGGGTGGTGGAGATCCGGCGGGGATTGTGCACGGTCATCAGCGAGAATCCGGAGCAGGGTTATCTGAATGTGATGCTGGCGCATCTGTATCTTACCAGCGGCGGCGGAGAGGAATTACAGGTCTTTCGTCAGACAGTGGAGACGGCATACACAGAGCTTGCCATCGACCAGGCCACAGAGGAGGACCTGGAGCAGATTACGCGGGCGCTGGAGACCTTCCGCGAGAACCTGCAAAAGGGTGAACTTTCTCTGGAAGACGATCTGGCCTTCCACAGCCAGATTCTCAAGGCAACGCACAATTCCTTTATGATCAGCCTGGGCAGTGCCCTCAATGAGCTGTTCCGGGAGTCCATCGGTGTTTCGATCCAATCCAGACCGGAGATCGCGTTGGCCGACCATGAAAAGATCTGCGACGCTGTCTTGCGGCGGGACAAATCCGCCGCCCGCGAGGCCATCGGCGGGAGCGCGGAGCAGTGGGCCCGGACGATTTCCGTCTATCAGAAAAAAGAGAATCCATAAGAAGAACGCCCGGTGTGTTGCGGCACACCGGGCGTTTTTTTGTGGGAAACGTGAAAAAACCTCTTGACAAAAGGCGAAGCAATGTTATACTAAACACATCAGATGTCATATGTCAAAGCCAAATCTCAAATTTCAGACGAAGGTTGATCAAAAGGAGGATATTCTCATGGGCAAGGTTTATTACGATCAGGACGGGCACATTGAGGCGATCCAGGACAAGGTCATCGCCATCATCGGCTACGGCAATCAGGGCCGCTCCCAGGCGCTGAACATGCGGGATTCCGGTGCCAAACACATCATCGTCGGCAGCATCCATGACGAGTCCTGGAACACCGCCAACGCCGACGGTTTCCAGACCTACTCCATCCCCGAGGCAGCCAAGAAAGCGGACATTCTGTTCCTGCTGCTGCCTGACGAGGTAGCCCCTGAGATTTATGAGAAGGACATCGCCCCCAACCTGCACCCCGGCGCTGCCCTGAACTTTGCCTCCGGCTATAACATTACTTACGGCTTCATCAAGCCCGCCGCCGATCTGGACGTGATCATGGTGGCGCCCCGCATGATCGGCAAGGGCGTCCGTGAGACCTATGAGAACGGCACCGGCTTCCCCACCTTCGTGGTCATCAATCAGGATGCCACCGGCCATGCCAAGGAGATCGCCGTGGGCCTCGCCAAGGCGCTGGGTTCCACCAAGGCCGGCGCAATTGAGGTCACCTTCAACGACGAGACCTATCTGGATCTGATGAGCGAGCAGGCCATCTGGCCCCTGATCATGAACGTGATGGTGACGGCGTTTGACTTCTTCCACGAGAAGGGACTGCCTGCCGAGGCCATCCTCACGGAGATGTACATGTCCAAGGAGCCCATGGTCATGATGGAGAAGATGGCGGATATGGGTCTTTTCAAGCAGCTGCCTCTCCACAGCCGCACCAGCCAGTATGGCCAGCTGTCCCGTTTCAAGATGGTGGACAACTCCTCCATGCGCAAGTTCATCGAGGAGCAGTACAACAACATCGTCAACGGCAACTTTGCCAAGGAGTGGGAAGAGGTCAAGGCCGACGGCATGAAGAAGTTCGACGAGCTGTGGGCCGAGACGGAGCAGCTGCCCATCTCCCAGGTGGAAGCAGAGGTCAGAAAGAACCTCTCCGGCGGCAAGCACGCAGAGTAAAAAAGAGTAGAAAAAGACACCCGGCAGATTTTGCCGGGTGTCTTTTTGCTCATTGCATGGTAAAGGCGTAGCAGGGGCGACCGTCCAGAGAGACCGCATCCCCGGCGGCGGAGAAGCCGAAGTCATCCAAAAGCAGTTCCGTGTCCCCGGCCCGGAGAAGCCGGGCGGTCTGACCGGTGAAGGTCAGGGAGGAGCCCAAGGTAGTGGCAAGCTCAAAGCTGCGGGTGCCCTCGTAGGGGCCGCCGGTGCCGGGAAAATCAAAGCTGGGGGATTTCTGGCCTGCGGCAGTGACGGTGACGGAGCCGCCGGCGGGAATGGTGATCGGGAAGGAGAGGTAAAAGACCCGGCAGACGGTCCCGGCCTCGGCGATCAGCTCATCCAGCCGTCCGTCGGCATAGCGTTCCACGGGAGCCTGGGACAACGGGCCGTAGTCTGTCAGCAGCTGGGCTGCGGCGGCGGTGAAATCGGACAGGGAGACAGACTTTGCCCAGGCTTCCTCGCCGGGCAGCTGGTGGGCAAGATAGGCTTCGCACAGATCCGTCAGCGCCTGGCCCAGCGTCGTCTCACGCCGGACCACCTGGCCGGTGACGCCAGTCAGCTCCGGTGCATCCAGACCGTATCCATCCAGCAGAGAATAGGAGGTGATGTCTTCACCCACCACGATCAGCGTGGGGCGGCCGTCCGCCACGGCCCGGCCGCCGTACTGGCGCCAGGTGTTGGTCTCATCCCAGTTGCCGCCGCTGAAATCATAGCTGAAAAGCGTGGTGGTGCTGGAGTCATAGGCGCAGGAGACCACCAGCTCCTGGTCCGGGGAAGCGGTGGAGAGCGCGGAAAAATCGTAGACCACCACCGGCGTCTGGGCAGGCGTCGGGTCTTCCAGGGCGGCGGAGGCATAGCTGCCGTCCTCCAAAAGCGCCGCGTAGTCCTGCCAGGAGGAGGGCTGAAGCAGGTTGCACGTGCCGGGTTGGCCGTCTCCCGTGCCGGTGAAGCTGCCGGCGTAGGCGCCGGGGCGCAGCTGGGGCGTGACTGCCTCACCATCCACAGTGATGGCGGGCTGCTGACTGGCCAGGTCCCGGAAGTTCCCGGCGAAGGGATAGAGCGCTGTCACTGTGACGGACTGGTCCGTTGGATTGGTGAGGGTATAGGCGTCGGCATAGCGGGCCGGCCCGGTGTCAGAGGATACGTCCCAGGTCACCTCCCGCTCGGCGGTGATGGGCGCGTCCTGCTCCAGCACGGTCAGAGGCAGCACCGGCCCGGCATAGGAGAGATAGGAAACGCTGTCGCTGCCGTTGTCGGCAACATCTCCGCTGACCTCCCCGCCCTCTGCCGTTGATTCTGCGGGGGATTCCTCCGGCGCAGCGCTGCCGAAGCCGTGGAAGCCTCCGGTGACCAGGTAGAAAAAGCCGAACGCGCAGAACAGAGTGCAGCAGGCGGCGGCTGCCAGACCGTACAGGGCCGGGCGGCGCTTCCGGGCCGGAGGCCGGTAGGTCCAGGCCTCCTCCACCAGCTCCTCGTCCACCATGCTCAGTGCTTTGAAAAGCCGCAGGGTCTTCATAGCTCGATCCCCTCCTTTTGCAGGTAGGCCCGCAGTTTGCCGCGGGTGCGGAACAGGGAGGATTTCACCTTGCCGGCAGAGCAGTTCATGCCGGCGGCGATGACCTCCAGACGGTCACCGTACCAGTAGCGCCGCAGGAAGATCACCCGGTTTTCCCGGCTGAGGGTACGCAAAAAGGCACTCAGAGCCTCCGCCAGGGCCTGGTCCTCCAGATGCTGCTCGGTGCGGCCCGGGGCGGGGACGCATTCGGAGAGCTCGCCCAGCAGCACATCCATGGAGCTGCCGCCCCGCTTTTGCGCCCTGGACTGGTTCCACCGGTCCAGGGAGAGATTGCGGGTGATGCGCCCCAGCCAGGCCCGGAAGGCAGAGGGCCGGGAGGGTGGGATGGCGTTCCAGGCCCGCAGGTAGGTATCGTTGACGCACTCGTCCGCGTCGTCGTGGCTTTCCAGAATGTTGCGGGCAATGCGCCACAAAAAGGTGCCGTATTTGGCGGACGTCTCTGATATGGCCTGCTCCGACCGGGCCCAGTACAGCTCGATGATCTGCGGATCGTCCATGGTATTCCCCCTCTCGTATTGCCGTTCAACTATCCAGACGGGAAAACGGCGCGGCGGTTTTGGGATAAAAAAAGATTTCCGGGGAAAATTCCCCGGAAATCATGGTATCAGCTTTTCAGGCGCTCAGCAAGCCCCGGCTCACCAGGAACTCCCGGGCCACGTCGTCCACGCTGCGGCCCTGGACATCCACCTGATAGGTCATCTCCGCCATATCCTCGGTGGAGATGGCGCCGGTGAGCTGCTCCAGGATACCCTCCAGCTCCGGGTACTGCTCCAGAATGTCCCCGCGCACTACGAACATGCCGTTGTAGTCGGGGAAGAAGCTCTTGTCATCCTCCAGGACCTTCAGTCCCACCTTGCGGTTGAGGCCGTCGGTGGTGTAGACCACGGCAACGTCGAAGGTGCCGTTTTCAATGGAGGCGTACTTGAGGCCCATATCCACAGGGATGTAGTCCTTGAAGTTCAGCCCGTAGAACTCCACGAAGGGATTGTACTTCATGCTGCCTTCCAGGGTGAAGAACTCCTGCTCGGCGCCGAACACCAACTGGTCGGCGATGGGGATCAGGTCGCTGATGGTCGTAAGACCGTATTCCTCCGCCAGCTCCTCGGGCACGCCGATGGCGTAGGTGTTCTCAAAGCCCAGCTTGCCCATCACATGCAGGTCGTAGTCCTCCAGGGCTTTTTCCTTCACATAGTCGTAAATGGTCATACCCTCGGGCACGTCCGGGGTATCCTCATGGAAGAAGGTGGTCAGCAGCGTGCCGTCGTAGGAGATCATCAGGTCGCAGGTGTGGCCGTCGCCCTTGAGGGCGTTCCAGTTGTTCACCTGGGACATCTGGTCGCTGATGTTGACGGTCAGATCCGTCTGATCCTCCACCAGCATCTTCACCATGTGGTGCATGAGCTGGGTCTCGGAGTAATCGCCGTCGTAGAGATTGATGTCGCCGGTGCTGCCGCGGCCGTAGGGCAGCAGCAGGCAGAAGGCCACCAGAATGGCCGCCACGGGGATCCACATCTTCTTGGAGCCGCCCTTGTCCTTGCGCATCTGGCTTTCAAACCAGCCCATGACCAGATCCAGCACCACGGCGATGACCATGAGCACGGCGGTGGTGCCCAGGATCAGCTTCATGTCCATGATGCGGATGCCCTGGGTGATGATGCCGCCAAGACCGCCGCCGCCCACGAACGCGGCGAACACCGCGGTACCGATGGCGTTGACCACGGCGATGCGGATGCCGGTGAACACGGTGGGGAAGGCCAGGGGGAACTCCACCATCAATACCCGGTAGGGCTTGCTCATGCCCATGCCCCGGGCCGCCTCCTTCACGCCCGGGTCTACCTCCTGAAGGCCCAGGCAGGTGTTGCGCACGATGGGAAGCAGGGAGTAGAGGGTGATGCCCACCACCACGGTGAGCTTGCCCGGGTCCAGCACCACCATGATGATGCCCAGCAGCGCAAGGGACGGGATGGTCTGCAGCAGGTCCACCACCCGCAGGATCACCGGGCGGGCGCGCTTGGATACGTACGCCCAGATGCCCAGGGGCAGTCCCACGGCGATGGAGAGGATGGCGGCAGCCAGCACGATAAAGAGGTGTTCAAAAATAGCGTCCCAACTCATTTTCCCGCCTCCTTCCGAAGACCGCGGGGCGTGACCTTCTTTTGCAGCAGGTCGATGACCGCCCCGAACACGATGGCCAGAATGGCCGCCGGAATGGCGCCCAGCAGGATGAGGGTGTTGTTATTGGAGGTGGTGCCCTGGTAGACGAACTCGCCCAGGCCGCCCTTGCCGATCATGGCGGCCAGCACCGTCCAGGACACGGTGTAGATGGCGGACATGCGCAGCCCCGCGATGATGGTGGGCATGGCCAGGGGCAGCTCCACCTTCACCAATGTCTGGAGCCGGGACATGCCGCAGCCCTTGGCGGCCTCTACATACTTGCCCTCCACGGCCAAAATGCCCGTGTAGGTGTTTTTCAGCACGGGGAACATGGCGTACACGCTCAATGCCACGATGACTGTGGCGTAGGTGTTGCCCCAGCAGATGTACAAAACGCCGATGAAGACCAGTCCGGGGATGGTCTGGAAAATGGACAGCACCGGCAAGATCACCCCGGACCAGCGGGGGACCCGGGACAAAAGGACGCCCAGCAGCAATCCCAGCGTAAAGCCGATGGCCACGGCGACCAGCACATAGAGCGTGTGGTCCACGATGGCCTGGCCCAGCTTGCTGCCGTAATCAGCGAACAAGGTCTTTATGGTCTCGAAAAAGCCCGTCATTTGGCATCCCCCCAGAGGTTCTCCGCCACGGATCGCGCCACGCTGGTTTTGGTCACGATGCCGGCAATGGTGTCGTCCTCGTTGAGGACCACCACATAGTTGGCGCCGGAGTCCAGAAGATAGTCAAAGCTCTCTTTTGCCTCGTCGCCCACCCGGACGGTGCGGGCACTCTGGCGGATCAGCGGCTCGATGCTGGTGAGCTCCCGGCCCCAGTGGCGGATGTCGCCGATGGAGACGGTGCCCACATAACGGCCGTCTTCGTCAGTGACCAGCAGCGTATCCACGCTGCCGCGGGCCATGCGCTCGGCGCACTCCAGCACGCCCCGGTCCCTGCGCACGCTGAACACATTGGTGCGCATGAAGCTCTCCACCTTGGAGGGGGCGGGGGCCTCGGGGGAGTGCTTGCCCAGGAAGTTGCGCACCAGGTCGTTGGCCGGGTGCTCCAGCATCTCCTCCGGGGAGGCCATCTGCACCACGCGGCCGCTCTCCATAAAGATGATCACGTCCGCCAGCTTCAGCGCCTCGCCCATGTCGTGGCTGACAAAGACGATGGTCTTGCCCAGCTTTTGCTGGATCTTCTTCACCTCGTCCTGCAGCACCTCACGGGTCATGGGGTCCAGGGCGGAGAAGGGTTCGTCCATCAGCACGATAGGGGGAGAGGCCGCCAGGGCCCGCAGCACGCCGATGCGCTGCTGTTGGCCGCCGGAGAGCTCGGAGGGGTATTTGCCCGCGTACTGCTCCATGTTGACCATCTTGAGCATCTCCCGGACGATGTCATCCTGCTTTTGCTTGTCGTACTTCAAAAGCCGGGGCACCACGCAGATGTTCTGGGCCACCGTCATGTTGGGGAACAGGCCGATCTGCTGGATCACATAGCCGATATGCCGGCGCAGCTCCACCTTGTCCGAAGAGCGGATGTCCTTCCCGTCGATGGAGATGGTACCCTCGTCGATGTCGATGAGGCGGTTGATGGTTTTGAGGGTGGTGGTCTTTCCGCAGCCGGAGGGACCGATGAGGACCACGAACTGCCCGTCGGGGATGGTGAAGTTCAGGTCCTTTAAAATGGGCGTCTTTCCGTAACTTTTGGAGACATGCTCAAACTGGATCATAGACATTCACTCCTTTGCACTGACCAGGTGGTGTGCTGCCTCCGCGGCGGCGGGACTGCCCACCAGAACGATGATATCCCCGCCGTAGAGCTCTGCGTACGGACCGGGGGAGAGGATGACGGTCTGGCCCCGCCGGATGGCCACGATGGTGCCGCCGGTGGACTGCCAGAACTTCAGCGCGCCGATGCTTTTGCCGATGAGGGGAGAGTCCTTGGGGACCGGCACCTCATAGTTTGGAAGAGGCTCCCCCGCGGCGGCAAAGGTCTCGCGGCTTTTGATGAGGGCGGTGACGGTCTCCGTCAGCCGGCGGCTGAGATGCTCATACTCCTCCAGCAATGATTTCAGCTGGGCACGCATGGCGTGTACGTCGGCGCTCTCTTCAAAATTTTCGATGTAGCGGCGGGCGCTGTCGGCGGAGAGGACCTTCGCCCCGCTCTGGGGCTTGACCTCCACCACCTTCATGTCCGCCAGCAATCGAAGGGCCCGGCGGATGGTCTCCGGCGAGACGTTGTACTCCGAGGCCATGACGGAGCGGCCGTAGATCCGGCTGCCCTCCGCCAGCTCACCCTTGGCGATCCGGGTGGCCAGATCCAGGGCGATTTGTAAGTATTGGGATGGAACAACGGACTGTTTCACAGGCAAACGCCACCTTTCCAGCCTATGGCTGCTTGAAGGTATTATATACTGACAACTTGTAAAAGTAAATAGAGATGGCAGTTAAAAAACTGTGAACAAATCATAAAAAAACGGGAAAAGTCAAGAAAAAGCACAAAACTGTACTGAAATAGAGCTCAAAAATGGGAGGCGCGGATACCGCGCCTCCCGTCTGGGCAGGATGTGAAATTTTGTTACAGGGCGTTTTTCCCCCGGGCCAGATACTGTCCGGCGGGGGTCTGGTCCAGCACGCCGCCCTCCTGGACGCTCAGGTGTCCCCGCAGCCAAACCTGGCGGATGCCGCCGGCGGTGACAAAGCCCTCGTAGGGGCTGTAACCGGCCCGGGAGAGGCTGTCCTCGCCCCGGATCACATGGCTGGCGGCAGGGTCGTAGACCACGATGTCCGCATCGCTGCCCGGGCGCAGGATGCCCTTGCGGGGGAACAGGCCGTACAGCCGGGCGGGATTCTCGCTGAGCACGCGGCACATCTGGGCCGGGGTGATGCGGCGCTTGGCCACACCGTAGGAGTAGAGCAGCTCGCCCCGGGTCTCCACGCCGGGCAGGCCCCCGGGGATGCGGGTGAAGTCCTCCCGCCCCATGTCCTTTTGCTCCAGGGTAAAGGAGCAGTGGTCCGTGGACACGGTCTGGATGCTGCCCTGCCGCAGGGCCTTCCACAGATGCTCCTGCTGGCTCTTTTCCCGCAGGGGCGGGGCGCACACGTACCGGGCGGCGGAGGAGTAGTCGGGGTTGAAGTATACGCTCTCGTCCAAAAGCAGGTACTGGGGGCAGGTCTCCACATAGACCCGCTGGCCCCGCCGCCGGGCGTGCTCCACTTCCTGGAGGGCGTCCTGGTTGGTCAGATGAACGATGACCACCGGGCAGTCCGCCGCTTGGGCCAGACGCAAAAGCCGGCTGACGGCCTCCGCCTCCAGATAGGGCGGGCGGGTGATGGGGTGGGAGTCCGGGCCCAGGTGCCCGGCGTTTTTCCGCTCGGCGATCATGCCGTCGATGACGCCGGCGTTTTCACAGTGGACGCCGCAGATGCCGCCCAGGCGCCGCAGCTCCTTCAGTGCCCAGTACATGTCCCGGTCGCCGATCATCATGGCGGGGTAGGTCATGTACATCTTGAAAGAGGACACGCCCTGGGCGAACATATCCGGCAGCTCTGCGCGGATGGACTCGTTCCAGTCGTCGATGGTCATGTGGAAGCCATAGTCGCAGAAGGTCTTGCCGTCGGCCTTGCGGTGCCAGAGGTCCAGACCCTGGTGCAGGCTCTCGCCCTTGTTGGGGCAGGCAAAGTCGATGATGGTGGTGGTGCCGCCCCGGAGCGCGGCGCGGCTGCCGGAGTAAAAGTCGTCGGCGGTGGTGGTGCCGGCCACGTCCAGATCAAAATGGGTGTGGGCGTCGATAAAGCCGGGGAACAGCAGGCAGCCGGTCACGTCGACCACTTGGTCGGCGCCGCCGACCCGGCGTCCCACCTGGAGGATCTTCTCCCCCTCCAGCAGCACGTCCGCCCGCTTCACGCCGCTGCCGGTGACCACGCTGCCGCCCTTGAGCAGAGTTTTCATGCCTCATTCGCTCCTCTCGTTGAATTGATGTCAGTATAGCACCCGGCGCACCGGATTTCCACCCTTCCCTGACAAGTGGAAAAATTCACAAAAAACTTCTGTTAAATTTTCTCAAAGGACGGGAAAAGCCCATGTGCTTTCCCAAAAGAGTGTGATATACTGCAAATACAAGGGCGCGGACGAGCGCGCACGAAACAAAGGAGGTTTAAGAATGAAAAGGAAAGTTCTGTCTTTGTTCCTGGTCGTGGCCATGGTGCTCTCCCTGGGCATCACGGTCTCTGCCGCGGAACCGGCCGATGACCTCAGCGGCGCTGTGGTGATCCTGCACACCAACGATGTGCACGGCGCCATCGACGGCTACGCCAAGGCCGCGGCACTGAAAAAGACCTATGAGGACATGGGCGCCTATGTGCTGCTCATGGACGCCGGCGATTTCAGCCAGGGCGATCCCACCGTCAGCGCCAGCCAGGGCGCCACGGCCGTGGAGCTGATGAACCTGGCGGGCTACGATGTGGCCGCGCCCGGCAACCATGAGTTCGACTATGGCTACCAGAACCTCAGCACTCTGGCGGGCGAGGCGGAGTTCCCCATCGTGGCGGCCAACGTGCTCTACAACGGCAAGACCGCCTTTGAAGACAACGTGACCTTCACCGCACCCGACGGCACCAAGATCGGCGTGTTCGGCCTGGACACTCCGGAGACGGCCACCAAGGCCCACCCCGCCAAGATCCAGGGCGTCACGTTCCTCGCCGGCGACGAGCTGGTGGAGTGCGCTCAGGAGCAGGTGGACGCGCTGGAGGCCGACGGCTGCGACGTGATCGTGTGCCTGGGCCACCTGGGCATCGATGAGGAGTCCACCGGCAACCGTTCCGTGGATCTGCTGGAGAAGGTGGACGGCATCGACCTGTTCATCGACGGTCATTCCCACTCCACCATGAGCGATATCGCCGCTCTGACCGGTGAGGACTGCATGGTGGGCGACACCATCGTCACCTCCACGGGTACCAAGTTTGAAAACATCGGCCTGGTGGTCATCGCTGACGGAAAGATGGAAGCGACCCTGATCCCCACCGCCGACATCACCGTCACCCCCGACAAGACCGTTTCCGACCGTGCCGCCGCCATCCAGAAGGAGATCGACGACGACTACGGCACCGTGTTTGCCAAGACCGAAGTGGCGCTGGACGGCGAGAAGGCCAACGTCCGCACCGGTGAGACCAACCTGGGCAACCTGATCGCCGACGCCCTGGTCTGGGGCGCTGAAGAAACCGGCGAGCAGGTGGACGCGGCCGTCACCAACGGCGGCGGCATCCGCGCCTCCATCGCCGCGGGCGACATCACCAAGAAGGATATCAACACCGTGCTGCCCTTCGGCAACACATTGAGCATCGTCAAGGTCACCGGCGCGGAGCTGCTCGAGGCTCTGGAGGCGTCCACCTACTGCACACCCGAGTCCATCGGCGGCTTCCCCCAGGTTTCCGGCATCGAGTTTACCGTCAACGCCGCCAAGGCCTATGACCAGGGCGAGCTGTATCCCGGCTCCACCTACTATGCACCCAAGAGCATCAATCGTGTGAGCATCCAGACCGTGGGCGGCAAGGCGTTTGATCCCGAGGCCACCTATACCATCGCCACCAACGATTTCCTGGCCGCAGGCGGCGACACCTACTATGCTTTCAGCGCTGCCACCGTCAACTATGATCTGGGCCTCGCCATGGACGAGGTGGTCATGGACTACATCACCGAAGAGCTGGGCGGCACGGTCACCGCCAAGGATTATGGCGCCGCCCAGGGCCGCATCACCATTCAGGGCGTCAATCCCTTCACGGACGTGACCTCTGCCTCTCCCTACTATGAGGGCATTTTGTGGGCCGTGGATCAGGATATCACCAACGGCACCACCGCCACCACCTTCTCTCCGTCCAACCCCTGCACCCGCGCGCAGATCGTGACGTTCCTGTGGCGTGCCGCTGGCAGCCCGGAGCCCACGCTCACCGAGCAGCAGTATACGGATGTGACCAACACGAACGCCTACTATTACAAGGCTCTGCTGTGGGCAGCGGAGCAGGGAATGGAGACCGGTGACACCTTCCGTCCCGATGATCCCTGCACCCGTATGGAAGCCGTGTACTTCATGTGGTGCGCTGCCGGCAGCCCGGAGACGGAGGCCGACCTGCCCTTCACTGATGTGGCGGCGGAGAGCGATGACTGCGTGGCATGGGCTGTGGAAAAGGGTGTGACCAACGGCACTACCGCCACCACCTTCTCTCCCGACAACTCCTGCACCCGCGGCCAGATCGCTACCTTCCTCTATCGCGCGGCCAACGCCGCCTGATCGTCCATCAGACAAAGAAAAAGCACGCCGCATTTTTGCGGCGTGCTTTTTCTTTGCAGTCACGGCTGCGAAAAATACGCCGGGCGCAGGCCCGACGTATTTTTACAGGAAGCAAAGCCTTATTTTCCCAGAGAGGCGCTCTTTTCGCACGCGGCGATGACCGCCTCCATGACGGCGCTGCGGAAGCCGTTCTTTTCCAGCGTCCGCACGCCCTGAATGGTGGAGCCGCCGGGGGAGCAGACGGCGTCCTTCAGGGCGCCGGGGTGGCTGCCGGACTCCAGCACCAGACGGGCGGAGCCCACCACCATCTGAGCGGCAAATTCCATGGCCGCCGCACGGGGCAGTCCGCAGGCCACGCCGCCGTCGGCCAGGGCCTCGATGAACAGGTCCACAAAAGCGGGACCGCAGCCGGACACGGCGGAGCCCACGTCCATCTGGCTTTCGGGGATGGCGGCAAAGCGGCCGGCCCCGGCCATGGAGTCCAGGAACTCCTTTTCCTCCGCCTTGGTGACGCCCTTGCCGCAGGTGTAGAGGATCATGCCCTCGCCGATGGCGGAGGGGGTGTTGGGCATGATGCGGATCACGGGATACTCGCCGCCGGCCATTCGGGCGATGTCCTCCAGAGAGAGGCCCGCCGCCATGGACACCAGCACGAAGCGGGTCTCCCGCTGGGCAAGGACCGGGGCGATGTCCGCCAGCATGTCGGCCATCATCTGGGGCTTGACGCCCAGAAAAATAAAGTCGGCACTGCGGGCGATGGCCTCATTGTCCGCCACGCGGCACTCCAGCTCTTCCGCCAGAGCCTGGGCCTTTTCCATGGTGCGGTTGGCGAGAAACACCTCGTCGCTGGGCACGCGCCGGCACGCAGCCCGGGCCAGTGCCCCGCCCATATTGCCGGTTCCGATGAATCCAAAAGTAGCCATAGTTTCACATTCCTTTTCGTTTGATGAATGCCCTCACTGGGGCGTTTCCGTCTTGGACGGGGCTTCTTTTTCACGGGCTGTTTTTTCTTTGACAGCCTGCCGGGCCGCCTTGTCCCGCCGGAGCTTTCCGCGGCTGCGCAGCGCCTCCACGGCGCCCCAGGCGGACACGGCCAGATACAGTGCGCAGGGAATGTAGAGCTGGGTCAGCTCCCGCCCTGCGTCCGGATTGCCGCTGGCGCACTGGAACAGGATGAAAAGCACCATGGACGCGATGCCGCACCCGGCGGTGCATACGCCAAGCGCCAAATTGATCCAGCCGGGCTTGCGGGTGAGCAGCAGGAAAAACAGCAGCAGCGTGATGACGCTCATGGCGATCACATGAAACAGCATGCGCCCGCCTCCTTATCGCACCTGGCCCTCGCCGTAGATGACGTACTTGCAGCTGGTGAGCTCCTCCAGTCCCATGGGACCCCGGGCGTGCATCTTCTGGGTGGAGATGCCGATCTCCGCCCCCAGGCCGAACTCGCCGCCGTCGGTGAAGCGGGTGGAGGCGTTGACATATACCGCCGCCGCGTCCACCTCGTTTAAAAACCGCTGGGCCTTGAAATAGTTCCTGGTAATGATGGCCTCGGAATGGCCGGTGCCGTGAGCGGCAATGAAGTCCATGGCCTCGTCCATGGAGCCCACGGTGCGCACGGCCAGGATGTAGTCATCGTACTCCGCGTCCCAGTCTGCCTCCGACGCCGGAATAGCAGCGGGGCCCAGCAGGGACAGGGCCTCGGCGTCGCAGCGCAGCTCCACCTGCTTTTGTGCCAGCAGGGGAAGGGCGCGTTTCCAAAACTCCGCCGCAATGTCCCGGTGCACCAGCACGCACTCCACGGCGTTGCACACGGAGGGGCGGGAGCACTTGGCGTTGTAGAGGATATTGGCGGCCATATCCAGGTCTGCCTCATTGTCCACATAGAGGTGGCACACGCCCTCGCCGGTGCGGATCACCGGGACGCTGGCCTCCTTGGCCACCGCCCGGATCAGCCCCGCGCCGCCCCGGGGGATCAGCACGTCCACATA
>CAUWEK010000038.1:0-14305 GCA_963557435.1 uncultured Dysosmobacter sp. | reverse complement strand
TGGGCCCGGACGGCGGGCAGCCGCTCGATGGCCGCCCGCAATGCCGCCATGTCCCGCCCGCCGGCGGTGCCGTAGACGATGCGGCCGATGAGCCGCTCCATATCCCCCAGGCCCGTCATGGCGGCGATGAGCTCCGAGCGGGCCACGGTGTCGTTCACCAGCGCCTCCACGGCGGCGCTGCGCCGGTCGATGGCGGTGCAGCTGAGCAGCGGCCGCTCCAGCCAGCTGCGCAGGCACCGGCCGCCCATGGGGGTCTTGGTCTTGTCCAGCACCCAGAGAAGGCTGCCCTTTTTCTCCTTGGCCCGCAGCGTGGCCGTCAGCTCCAGGTTGCGCCGGGCCGTCAGGTCCAGCTCCATGAAGCGGCCCTGGGTGTAATACTCCAGGTCGTTGATGTAGGCAAGGTCGGTCTTTTGGGTCTCGTAGAGATAGTGGAGCAGTCCCCCCAGGGCCATGGCCGCGGCGGGGGTGCCTGCCGGCAGGGCGGAGGCGGCCTCGTCCCCGAACTGGCGGCGGATGTTCTTCTCTGCCTCCGTCAGGGAAAAGCGGTCCCGTCCCCCCTGCTCCACCCGGCAGGAAAACGTGTCCCGCAGGGCGGCCACCAGCGTGGGCTCCGCGGCGGCACTCTCGTTCAAAACGGCCTCCGCCGGGGAAAAGCGGCCCAGCTCGTTGATGAGCTGGCGCACCCGGTCTTCGCCGGTAAAGGCCGTCAGGTGGGCCTTGCCGGTGGTGATGTCGCAGAAGGCCACGCCCGCGTCCTCCCCCTCCAGGCAGATGCCGCACAGGAAGTTGGAGGACTTGTCGTCCAGGCAGGCCGCGTCGATGACGGTGCCGGGGGTCACCACCCGGATGATGTCCCGCTTCACCAGCCCCTTGGCGGTGGCGGGGTCTTCCATCTGCTCGCAGATGGCCACCTTGTAGCCCTTGGCAATGAGCCGGGCGATGTAGGACTCGCTGGCGTGGTAGGGGATGCCGCACATGGGCACCTTCTCCTCCGCGGACTTGTTGGGGTCCTTGTCCCGGGAGGTGAGGGTCAGGTCCAGCTCCCGGGAGGCAAGGCGGGCGTCGTCTGCGAACATCTCGTAGAAGTCGCCCAGCCGGAAAAACAGGATGGAGTCCGGGTTGTTGCGCTTGATCTCCAGATATTGCTTCATCATGGGGGTCAGTTCCGCCATGAAGTTCACCTCGTTGTCTTAAAGATGCGTATGGCGCCACGGCGCCGTTATGCGGGGGTCTTGGGGGTGTGGCAGATGAGCTCGTCCACACTGATGCCGTAAAAGTCCGCCAGGGCCACCAGCACGGACAATCGCGGCTCCTGCTCCCCATACTCGAACCGCTGATAAGCATGCACACTGATCCCAGCGGCTTTCGCAAGCTCTTTCTGGGAAAAATTCTTTTTTTCCCGCAGGAATACAAGATGCTCTGAAAAGTTCATAAGTGTCTCCAGCCTCTCTTGACATTCCTAAACAGGAATAATATAATGGCATCATACCATTCCAGTTCAGGAATATCAAATTCATTTTCGGTGGTGGTGACATGGATTACATCACGGTGCTGCTCCACGATCTGGAGGACCGGGCACAGGACTTTCTCCCCGGGGACTACCATGCGGCCATCCGCCGGGAAGCCGCGGCGGCGGAGGCCCTGACGGCCTCCCTCTCCAAACCCCAGCATGCCCTGTTCCTGGCCTTTGAGGAATCCCGCAACGCCAGCGCCGCCGCCTATCAGGAGGCGCTGGCCCGCCAGGCCTTTTTGCTGGCCCGGGAGATGTATCGTTAGAGGGCCTCGCCGTACAGGGCCCAGGTATTGCTGCCGGTGATCTTCACGTCCGTGAACCGGCCCATGAGGGCCGGGTCTCCCTTGAGGCGCACCAGGCGGTTGCCGTCCGTGCGGGCGGTGAGGGGGTACTCAGGGTCGTCGCTCTCGCCGTCCACCAGCACCCGCTCCGTCTTGCCCACATAGGCGGCGTGGAGCCGGGCGGAGGCGGCGTTCTGCACCTCCAGGAGCTTGTCGAACCACTTCTGCTTTTCCGCCTTGGTGGCCGGGTCGGGCATCTCGGCGGCCTTGGTGCCGGGCCGGGGAGAATAGAGGAACGTGAAGAGGGCGTCGTAGCCCACCTCCTCCACCAGCGACACCGTGTCCATGGCCTCCGCCTCCGTCTCGCCGGGGAAGCCGATGATGATGTCGGAGGTAAGCACCAGCTCCGGCATGACGGCCTTGGCGTAGCGCACCAGCTCCAGGTACTGCGCCCGGGTGTAGCGGCGGTTCATCTCATGGAGCACCCGGTCGTTGCCGGACTGGACCGGCAGGTGCAGCTGCTTTGCCACGTGGGTGCAGCGGGCCATGGTGTCGAAGAGCTTTTTCGTAGCGTCCTTGGGGTGGCTGGACATGAAGCGGATGCGGTACTCGCCGGGGATCTTGTCGATCTCGGAGAGCAGGTCCGCGAAGTCATAGTCCAGGTCCAGGTCGTTTCCGTAGGAGTTGACGTTCTGGCCCAGGAGCGTGATGTCCTTGTAGCCATGCTCTACCAGGTCCCGCACCTCCTCCAGCACGCACTGGGGGTCCCGGCTGCGCTCCCGGCCCCGGACGTAGGGCACGATGCAGTAGGAACAGAAGTTGTTGCAGCCGTACATGATGGAGACCCACGCCTTGACGCCCTTCTCCCGCACCACGGGGATGCCCTCGGCGATGGAGCCGTGCTCATCGTCCACGGCGAAAACACGCTTGCGGGTGTCATACACCTGCCACAATAGCTCCGGGAAGCGCCACAGGGCATGGGGGCCGAACACCAGATCCACATGGCGGTAGGATTCCTTGATGCGCTTGGCCACCCGCTCCTCCTGGGCCATGCAGCCGCACAGGGCGATGACCTGCTCGGGGTTCTCCTTTTTGGAGTGGGTCAGGATGCCCAGGTTGCCGAACACACGCTGCTCGGCGTGCTCCCGGATGGCGCAGGTGTTCAAAATGACCAGATCGGCCTCGCGGGGCTCGTCCGTCAATGTGAAGCCGCACTGGAGCAGCATGCCCATGAGCTTTTGCCCGTCGGCCACGTTCTGCTGGCAGCCGAAGGTATCCACGCAGGCGGTGGGATGGGCCTCACGGCGTTCAAACAGTTCCCGGATCTTTGCTTCAAAGTCCTTCTGGCGGTCCAGCTCCGCCTGGGGGACCAGTACTTCCTTGCGTTCCAAATCAGTTCCTCCAAGTTCAGATACTTTAACTAATATATCATAGCATAGCCACCCGAAAAGCACAAGAAAAAAAGCCGCGCCCCGGGATTCCGGGGCGCGGCGCGGGGGCTTTATTCCATTTCAGAGACCAGTTTGTTGAACTGTCTGGGATTGACGTCGTCCTCCGCAACCACGCGGGCCTTTTTACCGATCAGGGAAAACAGTCCCAGCAGAGAACGGGCGTCCAGCATCACCGCGTCGGTGCTCAGCCAGACCTCGTAAGGGGCTTCGCAGGCCAGGCGGTTGATCTTTTCCACCTGACTTTCGTCCTTAATATCAATCACTTTCGTCATAAAAACCCTTCTTTCCGGAACATTTTTGACCCAATCTCTTGAGTCGGCCACATTGTATCAGCACCGGAGGCGGGTGTCAATCTTCCAAATGGTCAGAATTGTGACGGGTAATCGATTGCTTTTTGTGTAAATTCTACGATTCGTGTACAAAAGATGTACAGTTTTTTGCTTTTCCATGTCCAGAAAAAGCGGCGTCCCGCCTCCGGCGGCCGCCTGGGCCGTGGAGATCGGGGCGCCGCAAAGGCATCCTTATCTGAGTTTTTCCATCTGGCGGAGGAACTCCTCCGGCAACGGGCAGGAAAGCTCCACCGGCTGCTCCGTGCGGGGGTGGATGAACTTCAATCCCACCGCGTGGAGGCACTGGCCCTGGAGTCCCGGCACCGGCCGCTTGGCGCCGTACACCGTGTCGCCCAAAATGGGGTGGCCCAGGTGGGCCATGTGCACCCGGATCTGGTGGGTGCGGCCCGTCTCCAGACGGCACTCCACATAGCTGTGGCCCCGCAGATGCTCCAGCACCTGATAGTGGGTCACGGCGCTGCGGCCGCCGGAGATGACCGCCATCTTCTTGCGGTCCGTGGGGTGGCGGCCGATAGGTGCGTCCACCGTGCCCGCCTCCTGGGGCAGCGACCCCACCACGATGCACCGGTACACCCGGGCGAGGGTGTGGTCCTGCAATTGGGCGGAGAGCTTTTGGTGGGCGAAGTCGTTTTTCGCCGCGATAATGAGGCCGGAGGTGTCCCGGTCGATCCGGTGGACGATGCCCGGCCGCAGGGCCCCGCCGATGCCGGAGAGGCTCTCGCCGCAGTGGTAGAGCAGGGCGTTGACCAGCGTGCCGTCCGGGTGGCCGGGGGCAGGATGCACCACCAGCCCCTTGGGCTTGTTGATGACGATCACGTCCTCGTCCTCATAGACGATGTCCAGGGGGATGTTCTGGGGCACGGCGTCGATGGGCTCCGGGTCCGGCAATTCCACCGTCACCGTCTCGCCGCCGGTGAGGCGGTAGTTCTTGGCCAGGGGCTTTTCCCCCAGGCGCACCCGCCCCTCCTCGCACAGCCGGGCGGCGGCGGAGCGGGTCAGATCCTCGATCTGCTCCGCCAGCACCGCGTCCAGCCGCTTGCCGGCGTCCTCCGCCGGAATGAGGATGCGCTCAGGCGTCATGGTGCTTCACCGCCTTGTCATACCGCTCGTAGAACCAGAGGTAATAGATGCAGCCCAGCACCGCGCCGCACACCACCAGGATGTCCGCCACATTGAATACCGGGTAGTTGATGAACAGCAGGTTGAACATGTCCACCACATACCCCAGCCGCACCCGGTCGATGATGTTGCCAAGGCCCCCGGAGATGACCATGCAGCAGGCCGCCACGCCCAAAGGATGGCGCACCACCCGGCGGATGAGCAGCACCGTCACGAACGCCACGATGACGCACGTCACCGCCACCAGCAGCCACCGGCTGCCGGAAAAGCTGGACCAGGCGGCGCCGTAGTTGTGCACCGTCCTGAGCTCCACCACGCCGGGCAGCAGGCTCTGGGCCTGACCCAGGGGGATGTTGGCGGTCACGTAGGCCTTGAGCCACTGGTCCAGCACAAGACCGGCGGCTCCCAGGGCCAGGAAAAGGATATACAGCATGGGCCGTTCCTCCAAAATTCAAAAATCCCGTTCAGTTTACACGCTTTGCCCGGGAAAAGCAACTATTTCGTCCGCTTTTCCTCACTCCAGCCAGCAGAGGGTGCGCCCCTGGTCAAACACCAGCCCCATCTTTTCCTGGAGGGACTCCGAGGCGGTGTTGCCCAGCCGCACGTGGCAGTAGGGAAAGCCCCCCGCTTCCAGTACCCGGCCGATGACCGCCGCCTCCAGGGCCTCCGCAAGCCCGCGGCGGCGGAAGGCGGGCACCACCTCCAGCATGCCCATGGCCCCCTCCTGGTGCACCCCGGCAAAGCCCGCCAGCTGTCCGTCCACCTCGCCGGCCACCATGCCCTCGGCGATGCGGCCCCGGATGTGGCTTTCATAGGCGCCGGGATTGTGGTAGTTTTCCAGCACGAAGGGAAGGTCCTCCTCCGTCAGAGGACGCACCGTCACGCCGGGCCGGAGGGACACCGCCGGAGGCGTTTCCTTCAGATAATACGCCTGGCGGCAGTCCATGCGCTCTTTGTACCGCCCCGCCGCCATCAGCTCCGCCGCCTGGGCCGGATTGTCCGTCATGGTCAGCATGGCCTTCCCCAGTACCGTAAGCTCCCGCCAGGGCACCGTGCCGCCCACATAGGCGATGTCGATGGCCGGGTCGTAGAGCACCAGGCCCGCCTCGTCCGCAAAGCACACGCCGCCGCCCCGCCGGTGAAAGTCCTTCAAATACCCGTACCCCACCGGGTCCCGGGCCACCCAATCCAAAACCGCCTGTTCCAATGCCGCCGCTCCTCTCTGCCCGCCTTACGCGGGCGCGTTGTCTTTGTACAAGGTATCACACCGGCCCCGTATTTGTCCAGCGGCGACGCGCCGCCTTCGCCTATTCGTTTATTTTCTGTGCGTTTTTGTTGTTTTGTGTCACATTGACACCCATCTGAACCTATGCTAGAATGAAAAAAACTCTGCGGCGGCCCTGTTTGCCCCCATGGCGCCGCGCCGCAGACACTACACAGGAGGTCTGACCACCATGCCCTACACCTATGAATATTTCCAGAAGAGCGCGGATTACGTCAAGAGCAAGATCGATTTCACCCCCGAGATCGCCATTATCCTGGGCTCCTGCCTGGGTCCCTTTGCCCAGCAGATCGAAGACCCCATCGTGGTGGACTATAAGGATATCCCCAACTTCCTGGTCTCCACCGTGGCCTCCCACGCCGGAAAGCTCATTTTCGGCACCGTCTGCGGCCGCAAGGTGGTGTGCATGTCCGGCCGGTTCCACTCCTACGAGGGCTACGACTTTGAGCAGCTGGTCATCCCCATCCGGCTTTTCAAGCTCCTGGGCGTGAAGGCCACCATCCTCACCAACGCCGCCGGCGCCGTCAACACCGGCTACCGTCCCGGCGACGTGATGATCATCTCCGACCACATCAAGCTCACCGGCAACAGCCCCCTGCGGGGCCCCAACGTGGACGAGTTCGGCCCCCGCTTCTTCGACATCTCCCGCATGTACACCCCGGAGCTGCGCAAGATCGCTCTGGAGTGCGCCGCCGGCACCGGTATCCGGGTCCACGAGGGCGTGTACATGTTCTTCACCGGCCCCCAGTTCGAGACGCCCGCCGAGATCCGGGCCGCCCGCATCCTGGGCGCTGACGCCGTGGGCATGTCCACCGTCACGGAGGCCCTCACCGCCGCCCACTGCGGCATGCCCCTGCTGGCGCTGTCCGTCATGACCAACATGGCCGCCGGCGTGCTGGACCGTCCCCTGACCAACGAAGAGGTGGACGAGACCGCCCAGCTGGTGGCCGGCCGCTTCAGCGACTACATGAAGAAGATCGTGGCCGCTATTTAAAAGAGGAGGGAGTTTTTTGAAGCTGCTTTTGAAAAACTGCGACATCCTGGCCTCCGACGGTGCCGACGGCTACCGCTGGATCAAAAACGGATACCTGGGCATTGACGGCGACACCATCGACTACCTGGCCGACGAGGCGCCCAAGACGCCCTACGACCAGGAAAAGGACATGGGCGGAAAGCTCCTTTGCCCGGGCCTTATCAACTGCCACGGCCACACCCCCATGACGCTGCTGCGGGGCGTGGGCAGCGACCTTCCGTTGCAGGAGTGGCTCTTTGACAAGATGATGCCCATTGAAGACCAGTTCACCGCCGAGGACATCCGGGTTGGCAACGCCCTGGCCCTGCTGGAGATGATCTCCACCGGCACCACCAGCTATTCCGACATGTATTTCCACGCGGACACCGCCGTGGAAAACGCCCGGCAGGCGGGCATCAAGGCAAATCTCTGCCGGCCCAACCAGTGCTTCAACGCCGCGGAGACCTATGCGGAAAACGTCCGGGCCAGGGAGTCCATCCAGCTCTACAAGACCTACAACGGCGCCGAGAACGGCCGCATCCTCATCGACTTTGCCATCCACGCCGAGTACACCAACTTCCCCCACATCGTGGAGGCGTACAGCGCCGACTGCAAGGCGCTGGGCGGCCGGATGCACATCCACCTGTCCGAGACGAAGAAGGAGCACGACGAGTGCGTGGCCAAGTACGGCAAGACCCCGGCCCAGTGGTTCGATGACCTGGGCACCTTTGCCTCCCCCACCTTTGCCGCCCACTGTGTGTGGGTCACGGAGGAGGACATGGCCCTCATGAAGGCCCGGGGCGTCAGCGTGGTGCACAATCTCACCAGCAACATGAAGCTGGGCAGCGGCTTCGCCCCCATCCCCCGCATGCTGGACCTGGGGCTGAACGTGGCGCTGGGCACCGACGGCGCCGCCAGCAACAACAACCTCAACATGATGGAGGAGATGCACCTGGCCGCCGTGCTCCACAATGGCTTCACCCAGGACCCCACCGTCATGAAGCCCGCCCAGGTCCTCAATATGGCCACCCGCAACGGCGCCCGGCTCCAGGGCCGCGGCGACACCGGCGAGCTGGCCGTGGGCAAGAAGGCGGATGTGATCGCCATCGACCTCAGCCGCCCCCACCTGTACCCCAATCTGGACCCCCTGGCCCTGATGGTGTACTCCGCCCAGGGCGCGGACGTGGCCATGACCATGGTGGATGGCCGCATCCTCTACGAAAACGGCGAGTTTTTGACCCTGGACGCCGACAAGATCCTCAGCGAGGCCCACAAGTGCGTGGAGCGCCTGTACCGCTGAAAAAACCACAAAAAACGCGCGCCGAAAGGCGCGCGTTTTTCCTTATTCCTCTTCCTCCTCTGCCGGCGCATCCTCTCCGGTGCCGGCCTCCAGCAGCTCCACCTGCTTTTCCGCCATCAGCCGCCGCCACCGCTCGTCCATGGGGTGGTCGGTGATGACGGCGGTGAGCCGCTCCAGGGGGCAGACGGTGATGAAGCCCGTCTTGCCGAACTTGGTGTGGTCCGCCAGCAAATACACGCTGTCGGCGTTCTCGATGACTGTCTGGCGCACGTTGGCCGTCAGCTCGTCGGAGTCGCTGACGCCCCGCTGGAAATCCACGGACCGGCAGGACAAAAACGCCTTGTCCACACAGTGCTGCTCCAGATACCGCACGGTCTCCAGACCGAAAAAGCCCTCCTGCCGGTCATGGAACACGCCGCCGGTGGAGATGACCTTGATGTTGGCGCAGCCCGCCAGCTGGCCCACCACCCGGTAGGAGTTGGTGAGCACCGTCAGCGGCATGCGCCGGATCTCCGGGCACAGGGCCAGGGCGGTGGTGGAGTGGTCGATGAAAATACAGTCGTTGGGATAGATGCGCGTGGCTGCCAGGCGGCAGATGGCCCGCTTTTCGTCCACGAACAGGGCGCTTTTCACCTGGTTGGGCTCCGTCACCGTCTTGCGGTCCTTCACCATGGCCCCGCCGTAGGAGCGCAGCAAAAAGCCCTCGTTTTCCAGCACCTCGAAGTCCCGGCGGATGGTCTGGCCGCTGACGGAGAACCGGCGGGCCATCTCCAGCACGGAGGCGCTCTTGTGTTCCAGCATATATTTTTTCAGTTCGCTGCGTCTTTGGGCTGTCATCATGACTGCCGCCCTCCCAAATTCCGGCAAACGCCGTTTTTTTCGTTGCACTTCCGGGTCCATTCAACGATACTCCGCGTTTTTCAGCATTCTTCCCCGGCGGGAGCGCTGCCCCATGCGGAGGATATCCCGGTGATTTCCGCGCATTTTCGACCATTATGGCATATTTCCCCCGCCGCGTCAATGGATATGGTTCGCTTTTTTCCAAAGCTACATGTTGACTGTTGTTGATTTGTGTGATACCATTCTCACAAACCGCCTGTCCCACAGGGGACAGGGCGGATATACCTTATTATAAATCATACGGAAAGGTCTGGTGCCTCCATGAAGAATTTCACCTTCTCCATTCCCACCGTGGTCCACTTCGGACAAGGACAGATCCAAAAGCTGGGCGCCGAGATGGCCCATCGCGCCTCCCGGGTGCTGATGGTCTACGGCGGCGGCAGCATCCGCCGCAACGGAGTCTATGACGGCGCCGTGGAACAGCTCAAGTCCCAGAATCTCTTCTGGACGGAGCTGGGCGGTGTGGAGCCCAACCCCCGCATTTCCACCGTCCGCCGGGGCGTGGAGCTGTGCCGGGAGCACAACCTGGACGGCGTGCTGGCCCTGGGCGGCGGCAGCGTCATCGACTGCGCCAAGGCCATCGCCGCCGGCGCCTGCTATGACGGCGATCCCTGGGACTTTCCCAGCGGCAAGGCCGTGCCGGAGCGGGCCCTGCCCATCTTCACCGTGCTGACCATGGCCGCCACCGGCTCCGAGATGGACTCCGTGGCCGTCATCTCCAACCCGGACACCCAGGAAAAGCTGGACTTCGCGGCCCCCTGCTGCCTGCCCGCCGTGTCCATCCTGGACCCCACCTACACCTGCTCCCTGCCCGCCTCCCAGACCGCCGCGGGCACCGCGGACATCATGTCCCACACCTTTGAAAACTACTTCAGCCCCATTGAGACCTCCTTCCTGGCGGACAGCCTGGCCGAGGACATCCTCCGGGCCTGCATCCACTACGGTCCCCGCGCCATCGCCGACCCCAACGACTACGAGGCCCGGGCCAACCTCATGTGGTGCGCACCCTGGGCCATCAACGGCTTTTTGGACATGGGCAAGCCCGTGGCCTGGAGCGTCCACAAGATTGAGCACGAGCTCTCCGCCTTCTACGACATCACCCACGGCGTGGGCCTGGCCATCCTGACCCCCAACTGGATGCGCTATGTCCTCAACGAGCGCACCGTGGGCCGCTTCGCCCGGTACGGCACCAACGTATGGGGCCTGGACGCCTCCCTGCCTGCTCAGCAGCGGGCCGAGGAGGCCATTGCCAAGACCCGGGCGTTCTTCACCTCTCTGGGCCTGCCCGCCACGCTCCGCGAGGTGGGCATCGGCGAAGAGCACCTGGAGCTGATGGCCAAAAAGGCCCGCACCCCCGCCTTTGACCGCACCTTCGTCCCCCTGAGCCAGGAGGATATCCTGAATATCCTGCGCATGAGCCTCTGAGCCCCAGCCGCCGCCGGAAATTCCGGCGGCGGCTTTTTCCGCCTGGCGGACCCGCACCGGAATCTTTTGTTGAATTTCATCAAAGGTCGACTTTTCTTTTGCGTTATTCATGAAAAAATGGCGAAATTTTGTTGGTTTTCGTTGAAATGAAGCTTGTGGGGGCCAAAATTGTAAAATCTCGATTGACAAAAGATAACACCTTGCCCTATAATACCCATTGGGAACGGCGGCGAATTGTGTTGCTTTTGGGCGGCGCGATTCCAAAACCGCCGCGGCTCCCGTTATTTTTTACAAGTGAACGATGGAGGATGAAACATGAAGAAGACTCTTGCTTTGATCCTGGCGCTGGCCATGTCTCTGGCCCTGCTGACCGCCTGCGGCAGCCAGGAAGAGACTCCCGCCGAAGAGACCCCCGCCGAAGAGGGCGGCGAGACCGCCGGCCTGCCCGGTGAGGGCATGAAGATCGCCCTGGTGTGCGACAAGATCGGCACCAATATGTTCCTGGTCCAGATGTCCAACGCTCTGAACGAGGCCGCCGAGGAGTACGGCTTCGAGCCCACCGTGGTCGAGTGCGCCGACACTGCCGCGTTCGAGGACAACATCCGCGCTCTGGCTGCCGAGGAGTATGACCTGATCATCGGCGGCGGCTGGGCTGCCGGCGATCCTCTGGTGAAGGTCTCCGCCGAGTTCCCCGATGGCCACTATGCCCTGATCGACTCCGAGGTCGACAGCGACAACGTCAAGTGCATCGCCTACCGTGAGCAGGAAGGCGCCTACCTGATCGGCGCTCTGGCCGCTCTGACCGTGGACGGCGAGTCCCACATGTACGGCGGCGTCCACTGCAACGAGGGCCCCGGCTCCTGGAAGTATCGTTACGGCTACATGGAAGGCGTCAAGTCCATCGATCCCGACGCCCAGTTCGTCTTCAACTACACCAACTCCTATTCCGATCCTGCCAAGGCCAAGGAGCTGGCCATCCAGCAGTATGAGCAGGGCTGCCTGTTCATCAACGGCGCCGCCGCCGCCGGCGACAGCGGTGTGTACGAGGCCGCTCAGGAGAAGGGCTTCTACACCTCCGGCCAGGACGTGGATGAGACCGACGCCAACAACCCCTACATCGTCTCCTCTCAGATCAAGGACACCTACCAGACCATGCTGAACCTCATCGATGAGTTCTTCGGCGGCAACTGGACCAACGACACCGCCGTGTGGGGCGTTTCCGAGGGTGCTATCGGTGCTGTGTATGTGACCCAGGATTCCGAGAACCCCAGAAGCGAGCGTCTGAGCGATGAGGACATCGCCCAGCTGCAGCAGATTGCCGAGGATCTCCGTACCGGCAAGCTGGATCTGACCGAGATTCCCACCGAGGAAGAGTATTTTGCCGGCTGATTCGCGACAAAGTCGTCTGCTCTGAGCTTTTCTCAGGGGCTTCCAGAATGAACACGCAAAAGCAGACGGGAAGAAACCGCTCTTCCCGTCTGCTTTTTCCGCTTGCGCTGCCTCCCGGACGGCAGGCTCTCCCTTCCGCCGGGGAGACGGCGCAGACAACAACGCAATGAAAGGACTGGTGATTCCATTGCTGCTGGAAATGAAGCACATCACCAAGGTATACGGCTCCCTGCGCGCCAACGACGATGTCCACCTCTCTTTGGAAAAAGGAGAGATCCTGGCGGTCGTGGGCGAAAACGGCGCGGGCAAGTCCACCTTGATGAAGATCCTCTACGGACTGGAGCGGCCCACCTCCGGCGAGATCTATCTCAACGGCGAGCTTCAGCACTTCCGCTCTCCCCACGACGCCATCGCCAAGAAGATCGGCATGGTGCAGCAGCACTTCATGCTGCTGGGTCCCTGCTCTGTGGCGGAGAACATCGTCTATGGCCGGGAGCCCCGCAAGCACGGCATCTTCTTCGACCGGGAGGCCGCCGTGCGCATCACGGAGTCTCTTTGTGAAAAGTACGGCCTGCGCATCGACCCCCGCCTGCGGGTGGCCGACTGCCCGGTGGGACTTCAGCAGCGGGTGGAGATTTTGAAGGTCCTCTATCAGGACGCCGATATCATCATCTTCGACGAGCCCTCCGCCGTGCTGACGCCCCAGGAGGTCACGGAGCTGCTGGCCACCATGCGCAAGCTGGCTGCCATGGGCAAGAGCATCATCATCATCACCCACAAGCTCCACGAGGTCATGGCTGTGGCCGACCGGGTCATGGTCATGCGGCTGGGCAAGCACATCAAGGAGATGCGCAAGGAGGAGACCAGCATCGAGGAGATGTCCTACCTGATGGTGGGCCGCCACATCGTGGAGCGGGAAGTCCCCGCCCAGACGCCCGGCCAGACCGTGCTGGACGTGCAGGACCTGGTCCTGGCCGGCTCCGACAAAAAGAACATTCTGGATCACTTCAACATCCATGTGGACGCCGGCGAGATCGTGGGTATCGCAGGCGTTTCCGGCAACGGCCAGTCCGAGCTGATCGAGTGCCTGACGGGACTGACGGCACCCACCGGCGGCCATGTGCTTCTGGGCGGCAAGGACGTCACCGGCCAGAGCGTGGGCCAGATCCGCCAGGCCGGCTGCGCCTGCATCCCCGAGGACCGCTATCTCTACGGCTGCGCCAAGGAGGCCACCCTGGCCGAAACGGCCATCATGGCCCACCAGCGTCAAAGCCAGATCTCCAGCCACGGGCTGCTGAACCCCAAGGGCATCCGCGCCTTCACCCAGAAGCTGCTGGATGACTACGACGTGCGCAACAGCGGCCAGGAGCAAAAGGCCGGAGAGCTGTCCGGCGGCAACATCCAAAAGCTCATCGTGGCCCGGGAGATCGAACAGCACTCTCCCCTGCTCATTGCGGCAGAGCCCACCCGCGGCGTGGATATCGGCGCCATGGAATTTATCCACAACAAGCTGCTGGAAAAGCGGGAGCGGGGCGGCGCCGTGCTGCTGATCTCCTCCGAGCTGACGGAGATCATGTCCCTTTCCGACCGGATCTATGTTATTTTTGAAGGCCGTGCCGTAGGCGAGTTCCGCAAGGCAGACGCCACGGAGGAGGCCCTTGGTATCCTGATGATGGGAGGATCGCTCCATGAAGCAGTCTAACGGTTCCGCGTTCGGCCGCAGCTGTATGCGGTCGCTGCTGGCGCTGCGCCAGCCGCTGATCGCCACGGTGTTCGGCCTGGCGGTGGGCGCGGTGGTCATTCTCGCCTGCGGCCAGAATCCTCTGCTGGTGTATGCAGAGATGTTTCAAAAGTCCTTTTTAAAGCCCTACTACCTCTTCTCCACCCTGACCCGGGCCACGCCCATCATCATCTCCGCCATGGCCACCGCCATGGCCTGGCGGGCGGGCTACATCAACATCGGCGTGGAGGGCCAGATGATCACCGGCGCTTTCGCCGCCACGGTGTTCGCCCTGTATGTGCCCGGTCCTCCGGTGCTCATCTGCCTGCTGGCCTGGATCGTGGGCATCGTCGCCGGCGCGCTCTACGCCCTGCTGCCCGCCGTGCTCACGTGGAAATTCAATGTCAGCATGGTCATCACCACGCTGATGCTCAACTACGTGGCCAGCTACATCACCAGCTACTTCGTCACCTATCCCCTCAAGGACACCGCCGGCGACGGCCTGGCCCTCCAGACCATGGAGCTTAATGAGGCCATGCAGCTGCCCCGCCTGTCCTCCACCA
>CAUWEK010000037.1:0-14707 GCA_963557435.1 uncultured Dysosmobacter sp. | reverse complement strand
GGGCCACAGCTGGTCCGTGCCCATCCATCAGGCCCTGGGCTGCGGGGATTACCGCCTCATCGAGCTGGAGCCCGCAGAGCTGCCCGCCTTCCTCTCCCGGGAGGATATCGGCGGACTCAACGTGACCATCCCCTACAAGATGGACGTGATGCCCCTTTGCGATGCCGTGGACGAAAACGCCACCGCCATCGGCAGCGTCAACACCATCGTGCGCCGGGACGGGAAGCTCCTGGCCTTCAACACCGACGCCGACGGCTTTTGCTTTATGGCCCGCCGGGCCGGCGTGGACTTTCACGGCAAAAAAGCCCTGGTGCTGGGCAGCGGCGGCGCCTCCCGCACCGCCGTGGCCTGTGCCCGGAAGCTGGGTGCCCGGGAAGTGGTGGTCATCTCCCGCTCCGGGCCGGACAACTACGAAAACCTCTCCCGCCATGCGGACGCGGACATCGTGGTGAACACCACGCCGGTAGGCATGTACCCGGGCAACGGGGCCGCAGCGGTGGACCTCACTGCCTTCCCCCGGTGCCGGGGCGTGCTGGACCTCATTTACAATCCCCACCGCACGGCCCTGGTGCTCCAGGCCCAGGCGCTGGGCATTCCCTGCTCGGACGGGCTTTCCATGCTGGTGGCCCAGGCCAAAGCGGCGGAGGAACACTTCTTCTCCCGCACCATTGCGGACGGAGAAAACGAGCGCATCCTCTCAGCTCTGCGCCACCAGATGGAAAACATCGTGCTTATCGGCATGCCCGGGTGCGGCAAGTCCACCGTGGGCGCGGCCCTGGCCGCCCTGACCGGCCGGGAGGCCGTGGACATCGACGCGGAAATTGTGCGCCGGGCCGGCTGCACCATCCCGGAAATCTTCGCCCGGGGCGGCGAGGCAGAATTCCGCCGTCTGGAACACCAGGCCACGGCGGAGGCAGGCAAGCGCACCGGCTGCATCCTGCTCACCGGCGGCGGCGCAGTGAAAACGCCGGAAAACTACGGCGCCCTGCGCCAGAACGGACGCATCTACCACCTGCTGCGGGACGTGGACGCCCTGCCCACCGACGGCCGCCCCCTCTCCCAGGGTGCGGACCTTGCGGCCATGTGGCAAGCGCGCAAGCCCCTGTATGAGCGCTTCCGGGACACAGTCATCGACAACAACGGCCCGGCGGAGGAGACCGCCCAGGCCATTTGGAGGGATTTTTGTGCGTATTCTGGTGATTAACGGTCCCAACATGAACATGCTGGGCATCCGGCAGCCGGAGATCTACGGCCATGAGACCTACGAGGATCTTTGCGCCATGCTCCGGCAGGAGGCGGAAACCCTGGGCGTGGAGATAAGCTTTTTCCAGTCCAACCACGAGGGCGCCCTGGTGGACGCCATCCAGCAGGCCTACTTCGACCATGTGGACGGCATCATCATCAACCCCGCCGCCTATACCCACACCAGCGTGGCGCTTTTGGACGCGGTGAAGGCCGTGGGCATCCCCACGGTGGAGGTGCATGTGTCCGACCCGGACAGCCGGGAGGAGTTCCGGCACGTGTCCTACATCCGCGCCGCCTGCACGGCCACCATCCGCGGCCACGATTTGAGAGGTTATTTGGAAGCGCTGCATCTGCTGTGTGAACGGCAATGACCCCAACAACGGCAAAAGCACCCCCGGCATAGGCCGGGGGTGCTTTTTTAATCTAATTGAAAGGCTCCGCCGCACGGATGCGGCGGAGCCCATAAGAAGGGATTGGGTAGCGGGAAGTCAGCTTACTTACGAGCCAGTCTGCTGGCGCGCTTCTTGCCGTAGCTGATGATGATCGCCACATAGGCCACGGCAGCCACAACGCCGATGATGTAGGCATAGGTCCAGGGGATGTTGAAGCCGATCTTGGCGTTCATGATGTAGGTGATGGTAATGAAGGTATACCAGGCACCGGGGATCATGGGGACCCACACGAACTTGCCCTTGCCGTTTTCAAACATCCAGATGGAGATGGCCAGGAAGGCAAACAGAGACAGGGTCTGGTTGGACCAGGCGAAGTAACGCCACAGGATGTTGAAGCCGTTGGAGTTCATCTTGGCGAACACTAGGATCACGGCCACCAGCGCGAAGATGACGGCAGACAGACCCAGGCGCTTGCTCTTGGAGCTCTGGTCGATGTGGAAGGACTCAGCGATCTGCAGACGCAGGCCGCGCAGAGCGGTATCGCCGGAGGTGATGGGCAGAACGATGATGCCGATCAGGGCGATCAGGCCGCCCACGTTGCCCAGGATGTCGCGGCAGACAACGCCGACCGTGCCGGTGGAGAGGTTGGCATTGGCCTCCTGCAGGCCCAGGTTGTAAACGCCCATGGCGGCAGCGGCCCAGACCATGGCGATGAAGCCTTCCAGAACCATCATGTTGTAGAAGGTCATACGGCCCTGCTTCTCGCTCTTCATGGAGCGGGAGATGATGGCGGTCTGGGTGGAGTGGAAGCCGGAGAGCATACCGCAGGCCACGGTGATGAAGAAGATGGGGATGAAGTGCTGGGCGTTGAAGTAGTCGCCGTAGCTGAAGGCAACCTTGCTGCCGTCCTCAGCCAGGGTGTACGCATTCAGCGCCACGCCCTGCCAGTCGTCCCAGATGTTCAGCAGGGGATAGCCCTTGACGAACATGCCGATGAACACGCCGATGGCGGAGAACAGCAGGATCGCGCCGAACACGGGGTAGATCTTGCCGATGATGGCGTCGATGGGGAAGATGGTGGCGACCAGATAGTACACGAAGATCACACCGTAGATGATCCAGGTGGTAGGATCGGTGGCCAGGCCGGAGAAGTGGAACACCTGGGTGGCGGCGATGTCGCCGGGGGTGTAGATGAACACGGCGCCCACCAGCAGCAGCAGCAAAGAGCAGAACACCTGGTACACGCCGTACACGCCCTTGTTGGAGTACTTGCGGACCATGGAAGCCATCTGAGAGCCGCCGTCACGCAGGCAGATCATGCCGGAGAAATAGTCGTGCATAGCACCGCCGATGATGTTGGTGATGGGGATGGTGATGAACGCGATGGGCCCGAACAGGATGCCCTGGATGGGTCCAAAGATGGGGCCGGTACCTGCGATGTTCAGCAGGTTGATGAGGCTGTTCTTCCAGCCGCGCATGGGAACGTAGTCCACGCCGTCCTGCTTGGAATAGGCGGGAGTCTCACGGTCGTCGGGTCCAAAGACCTTTTCGCAGAACTTGCCGTAGATGGCAGCGCCCACGAACAAAATCACGAGACCCAGAATAAATGTAGCCATTAACACACACTCCTTCTAGTTCACTCTCTTGAGGGAAAATGCTGGGAAACAGCGGAGGTCTCCCCGGATCAAACCGCCTCCGCCGACCGGTTGCACCGGCACTTGTTGGAAATGCGAACAGAACCTTGCTTTTCAAACGCTCCCTTCTTATTTCCGCCGTCTCCTGTCCCGCTGAAAGGAGACGTGCAAAGTCCGGTCCCTGACACAGGGGCAAAAGGCCCCCGTCTCCCTTGTTAAAGGATTACGTCCTTACGCAAAGAAGTTGTTAAAGGCCGTTCTCTGCTTTCGGGTGCCATTATACACCCCCGTTCAGACTTTGTTAAGAGGGAACGGACAATTTTGTGAATAATTTGTGAATAAGTCCCACAGGATTGTCTATTTCGTTGGAAGCAGTCCAGCAAAACCGAAATTCTTTCGGCTTATTATATAATATATTCGTTTATTTTTTGTATATTATGCACATTTCCTGTATTTCTTCCCAAAACAGTCGCCCGTGCACCACGCACAAAAAAACAGCCGCCGGGCCGGCCGGCGACTGTTAAGATTTTATCATTTCCGTTAAGAGCGCAGGATGTTCATCAGGTGCCGGATGTGGATGCTCATGGCGTGGCGGGAGCCGGCCTCGTCCCGCTGGAGTAAAAACTCCAAAATGGTGCGGTTGTCCCCCAAGGCCGTATCCTGCATATGCTGGCGGTTCTGGGAGATCTGCATGATCTCATTGACGGCGCTGTTGATGATGGGATAGAGCCGCCGCATATATTCGTTGTGGGACGCCTTGATGATGGCCATGTGGAACTCCTGGTCCGCCAGGGGCCAGTCACCGCCCTCGGCGGCCACCTTTTCCACCCGCTCCGCCTTTTTGCGGATCATCTCCAGTTCCTCGTCGCTGGCCCGCTGACAGGCCAGCGCCACGGTGGCAGGCTCGAAAATGAGCCGCATCTCAAAAAGGTCCTTGGCCCGCACCCGGGACCGCAGTCCCGCCAGCACCGTCAGGTCCACGCCGCCGGCAGGCAGCGTCTCGGCCACGAAGGTGCCCCGGCCCCGGCGGATCTCCAGCACTCCCTGGGCCACCAGGAACGAAATAGCCTCCCGCAGCGTGGTACGGCTGACCTTCAGCGCCTCGCTGAGCTCGTTTTCGTTGGGCAGCTTGCTGCCGGGCGCATAGCGCCCCTCATCCACGATCATCTCATACAGCCGGTCGGCTGTCCGCTCCGACAGCTTGACCTTTCTGGTCTCTTCCATTTCGATCCCTCCAATGTATCCGCAGGACGCACGGTTTCCATATCTGCCGGCCGGGTGCCGCGGATCTCTCCGCAGTCCGACAGAATCCTCTTGACATCATATTTCTTTGAGAGTACAATGACATCATACAACAAAGTGAAAAATAATACAACACTTTGCTTCAGAAAATTTTACCAACAGGAGGGGATCCTCTTTTGACGGCAGATCATATTTGCACTCACCGCCTGTCCATCATCACCGGGCACTACGGCACCGGGAAAACCGAGTTCGCCGTAAATCTGGCGCTGCAGCTGGCAGCATGCCAAAAGCAGGTGATGCTGGCAGATCTGGATATTGTGAATCCCTACTTCCGCTCCCGGGAGCGCCGGGCGGTCCTGGAGAACGCGGGCATCCGTCTGGTGGCCTCTTCCCAGGCCTGCACGGACGCAGACGTGCCCGCCCTGCCCGCGGAGCTTCTGACCATTCTGGAAAACCGGGAGGTCACCGGCGTGCTGGATATCGGCGGCGATCCGGTGGGCGCCCGGGTACTGGCCCGCTTCCACGAAAAGATCACCGCGGAGGACTACCAGCTCATCTACGTGCTCAACGCCAACCGGCCGGAGGTCCGCCAGGCGGACGCCGCCGTGAACTATCTGCGTTCCATCGAGGCCGTCACAGGCCTCACCTGTACGGGCATCGTCAACAACACCCACCTTTGCGGCGAGACTACCCCGGATGAAGTCCGCAAGGGCGCGGCGCTGGCTGCCGAAGTGTCCGAAAAGACCGGCATCCCGGTACTGTGCCATGTGGCCCTGGACCGGTTCGCCCCGGAGCTGTCCGACCTGTCGGAACCCGTTTTTCCGATTACCATACAAATGAAAAAGCCGTGGGAATGACCACGCAAGAGGAAAAAGGAGGAGTTATCCAATATGACCGCGAAAGTAACCTTTGACTCTGACCGGTGCAAAGGATGCGAGCTGTGCGCGTCCGTGTGCCCCAAGCACATCGTTGCCATCGATCAGACGGTGATCAACCGCAAGGGATACCATCCCGCCACGGTGACGGACATCACGGCATGCATCGCCTGCGCCAGCTGCGCCAAGATCTGCCCTGACTCCATCATCACTGTGGAAAAGTTCTGAAAGAGGAGGTCAACAACAGTGGAAAAGGAACTTTGGAAAGGTAACGAAGCCATCGCCGAGGCCGCCATCCGCGCCGGCTGCGACTGCTTCTTCGGCTATCCCATCACCCCCCAGAGCGAAGTGCCCGAGTATATGTCCTTACATATGCCCCAGCACGGCAAGGTCTTTGTCCAGTCCGAGTCCGAGGTGGCGGCCATCAACATGGTTTACGGCGCCGCCGGCGCCGGCATGCGGGCCATGACCTCCTCCTCCTCCCCCGGCATCAGCCTCAAGCAGGAGGGCATCACTTACATCGCGGCCGCGGAACTGCCCTGCGTCATCGTCAACTGCATGCGCGGCGGCCCGGGTCTGGGCACCATCCAGCCCGGTCAGGGCGACTACTTCCAGGCCACCCGCGGCGGCGGCAACGGCGACTACCGCACCGTGGTCCTGGCTCCCTCCAACATCCAGGAGGCCGTGGACTTCACCCAGGAGGCCTTTGACATCGCCGATCTGTACCGCAACCCTGTGGTCATCCTGGCGGACGGCCTTATCGGCCAGATGATGGAGCCCATCGAGTGGCACGAGGTGCCCAAGCGGGAGCTGCCTCCCAAGGACTGGGCCACCACCGGCAAGCACGGCCGTGACCACACCAACGTCATCAACTCTTTGTACATGGACCCCGAGGAGTGCGACCATCACAACGCTGATCTGGAGGCCAAGTACAAGCTGATCGCCGAGAAGGAAGTGCGCTGGGAGATGAAGGACTGCGAGGACGCCGAGCTGATCATCACCGCCTACGGCACCCCCGCCCGTATCGCCCTCAGCGCCCTGGAGACCCTGCGTGCCCAGGGCATCAAGGCCGGTCTGTTCCGCCCCATCACGTTGTGGCCCTTCCCCGAAAAGCCCCTGCACGAACTGGCATCCCAGGCCCACGTCAAGGCATTTTTGGACGTGGAGATGAGCGCCGGCGGCCAGATGATCGACGATATCCGTCTGAGCGTCGAGGGCCAGAAGCCCATCGCTTACCTGGGCCACGCCGGCGGCGTGATGCCCACCATCGAAGAAATCGTGGAATCGGCCAAGAAGGCTTTGAAGGAGGCACAGTAACATGGCGATCGTATATCAAAAGACCAAGGGCCTGACGGATGCCGAGCTCCACTACTGCCCCGGCTGCCACCACGGCATCATCCACAAGCTGGTGGCCGAGGTGCTGGAGGAGATGGGACTGCTGGACGACGCCATCGGCGTGTGCCCCGTGGGCTGCTCCGTCTTTGCCTATAAGTATTTCAACTGCGACATGCAGGAGGCCGCCCATGGCCGCGCTCCCGCTGTGGCCACCGGCATCAAGCGCACCCACCCCACCCAGCCGGTGTTCACCTATCAGGGCGACGGCGACCTGGCCTCCATCGGCGCGGCGGAGATCGTCCACGCCGCCATGCGCGGTGAGAAGTTCACCACCATTTTCGTCAACAATGCCATTTACGGCATGACCGGCGGCCAGATGGCCCCCACCACCCTCATCGGCCAGAAGGCCACCACCTGCCCTCTGGGCCGTACCGTGGAGCAGGCCGGCATGCCCATCCGGGTGGCGGAGATGCTCTCCACCCTGGACGGCTGCGTCTATGCCGAGCGGGTGTGCGTCACCGACATCGCCCACCTGAACAAGGCCAAGAAGGCCATCCGCAAGGCCTTTGAAAAGCAGATGGCCGGCGAGGGCTTCACCTTTGTGGAAGTCCTGTCCACCTGCCCCACCAACTGGGGCATGACGCCTCTGAAGGCCAAGGAGTGGCTGGAAGAGAAGATGATCCCCTACTATCCTCTGGGTGTCATCAAGGAAACCGGCGCGGAGGTGAAGTAACATGAAAAAAGAGATCATCATTTCCGGTTTCGGCGGCCAGGGCGGCCTGGCCATCGGCAAGAACCTGGCAGAGGCCGGCATGGCCGAGGGATTGAACGTCACCTGGTCCCCCTCCTACGGTCCCGAGATGCGCGGCGGTACCGCCAACTGCTCTGTGGTGCTGTCTGACAAGCCCGTGGGCTCTCCCGTGTTTGCCCATCCCACCGAGCTCATCGCCCTCAACGAGCCCTCTCTGGAGAAGTTTGAGGCAGGCGTGGTCTCCGGCGGTCAGGTGTTCATCAACAGCGACGTGGTCACCGACAAGGTATCCCGTTCCGATCTGACTGCTTACTACATCCCCTGCAACACCATCGCCGACGAGATCGGCAACCCCAAGGTCTCCAACATGGTGATGCTGGGCGCCTATGTGGCCGGCACCGGCATCCTCAAGCCTGAGACCATCGAGCGGATGATCCAGGAGATGTTCACCGGCGCCAAGGCCAAGTTCGTTCCTCTGAACATCGAGGCCTTCCGGCGCGGCTGCCAGTGCGTGCGCTGAGCACTTTCCCCGCTTTTTACCAAAACCATTCCAAACACTCTCACCAAATCATACGGCGGTCCGGCAATTTGCCGGACCGCCGATTTGTATGCATCCCGCCGCTCCCTTTCTGTGCATTTTACCCATTGACTTTACTTCATTATCAGCGTATAAAATAAGTAATTATCAGTAAATGCGATGAACGGGACATGTCCGGTCACGCGCGCTTGCAGAGAACTGCCGGGTGGTGCAAGGCAGGAAGCGGCGGTGGTCGGGAGTCACCCGGGAGCTGTGCGCGGAACAGCCCTGCCCAGTACGCAAACCGGCCGCCCTCCGATATCGGGGCTTTGAGTGGCCGCCTTTCCGGCGGCAATGAGAGTGGTACCACGGAAGTGTGACTTTCGCCTCTCCTGTATACAGCAGGATTGCGCGGAGGTCTTTTTTTATAGCTTCAATTTAGTCAGCAAGGGAGAGTTGCGGATATGTTGGATATCAAGATCACTAAAAGTACGTCCCTCAAGGAAAAGCCCGATGAGAGCAAGCTGGGCTTCGGCAAGATTTTCACCGACCACATGTTCCTGATGGACTATACGCGCGGTCAGGGCTGGCATGATGCCCGGATCGTCCCCTATGCCCCCTTTGTCCTGGACCCCGCCTGCGTCATTTTCCACTACGCCCAGGAGGTCTTTGAAGGCATGAAGGCCTACCGCGCCGTGGACGGCACCATCCAGCTGTTCCGGCCCGACTGCAACGCCACGCGTATGCAGGACTCCTGTGACCGTCTGTGCATCCCCGCCATTCCCGCAGATGATTACATCCAGGCTGTCAAGGCCCTGGTGGAAGTGGAGAAGGACTGGGTCCCCCACGTGGACGGCTCCTCCTTGTACATCCGACCCTTCATCTTCGCCACCGATGTGGGCCTGGGCGTGCACGCCAGCCCCACCTATATCTTCTGCATCATCTGCTCCCCCTCCGGCGCCTACTACGCCGAGGGCATCAACCCCGTGCGCATCTACGTGGAAGACGAGTACATCCGCGCCGCCCCCGGCCTGACCGGCTTCACCAAGTGCGGCGGCAACTACGCCGCCTCCATCAAGGCCGGCGAGCTGGCTGAGGAGAAGGGCTTTGCCCAGGTTCTGTGGCTGGACGGCGTGGAGAAGAAGTACGTGGAAGAGGTCGGCAGCATGAACATCATGTTCAAGATCTCCGGCAAGATCTACACTGCCGCCTGCGACGGCACCGTGCTGCCCGGCGTCACCCGCCGCAGCTGCATCGAGCTGCTCCATGACTGGGGCTACGACGTGGTGGAGGGCCCCCTGGCCATCGCCGACGTCATGAAGGCCGGTCACGACGGCACCCTGGAGGAGGTCTTCGGCACCGGCACCGCCGCCGTGGTCTCTCCCGTCAAGGAGCTGGACTGGAAGGGCGACAAGGTGTTCATCAGCGAGGGCAAGATCGGCCCCCTGACCCAGAAGCTCTACGACACCATGACCGGCATGCAGTGGGGCAAGATCCCCGATACCAAGGGCTGGATCGTCCCCGTGTGCAAGGGCTGAGCGCCAGAGCGTCAAAGATCATAAAAAAGGTCCCGGAACTTTCGTTCCGGGACCTTTTTTGCCTTTGTATGCTCGTTGCTCAGGTCTTGCCGTGGATTTTGGCGCCGCACTTGGGGCAGGTGATGATGATCTTTCCCTTGCCCACCGGCACCCGGCAGATGGTTTTGCACTGCTTGCAGGTGAAATAGCGGTGCTCTTTGTCCGCGTGGCGGGCCCGGGCGCCGGCGCCCCGGTTTTTGACGCTCCACCACCAGTTCACCCACTTTTGATTTTCCTGGCGGCGCTTGTAAAGGTTTTTGGAGAACATGCGGAAAAAGATCAGCAGCATCAAAACCCACAGCGCCACATCACACACCGCCGCACCCACGCGGCTGCGCAGTCCGGCCGCCGCAACGGTCCGGATGAGACATACCAGCACATACACCCACAGCAGCGCCCGGTTCAGCGCATCGACGCCGTTGCGTCCATACATAAACCGGGTGATCGCATTTGCAGCCTGACGGAACACTCCCATGGTGTACAACTTCCTTTCCGGCACCAGTGCCGTTTTTTATTTTTCTTATTTTACTCGCAAATACGGCGGTGCACAACTGCTTTATCCTGAAATTTACAAATTGGTCATTTATTTGTTTTGTTCAATGTGATATACTTGCAATGTTGTGAAAAAAGAAACAAAGGAAGTGCATTTTTTATGGCCAAAAAGCAATTCAAGGCCGAATCCAAACGACTGCTGGACCTGATGATCAACTCCATCTACACCCACAAGGAGATCTTCCTGCGGGAGATCATCTCCAACGCCAGCGACGCCTGCGACAAGCTCAGCTACCAGGCCCTGACGGACTCCTCCGTAGGCATGGACCGCAAGGATTTTGCCATCCACATCAGCGTGGACAAGGACGCGCGCACCATCACCGTCAGTGACAACGGCATCGGCATGGACAAGGACGATCTGGAGAACAACCTGGGCGTCATCGCCTCCTCCGGGTCCTACAAGTTCAAGCAGGAGCTGGGAGACGACGCCAAGGGCACCGATGTGATCGGCCAGTTCGGCGTGGGCTTCTACTCCGCCTTCATGGTGGCCGACCACATCACCGTGGTGACGAAGAAGTTCGGTTCCGACACCGCCTGGCGCTGGGAGTCCTCCGGTGCCGACGGCTACACCATCACCGAGTGCGGCCGCGAGAACGTGGGCACGGACATCATCATGCATGTCAAGCCCGACACCGATGAGGAAAACTACTCGGAGTTCCTGGAGTCCTGGCGCTTGCAGGAGCTGGTGCGCAAGTACTCCGACTATATCCGCTTCCCCATCCGCATGGAGGTCTCCAAGACCCGCCGCAAGGAGGGCAGCCCCGACGACAAGCCCGAGTATGAGACCTATACAGAGGAAGAGACCCTCAACTCCATGGTGCCCATCTGGCAGCGCTCCAAGTCCGAGGTGACCACGGAGGAGTACAACAAGTTCTACCGGGACAAGTTCCACGACTACGCCGATCCCCAGCGGGTAATCCCCGTGTCCGTGGAGGGCGCCGTCACCTACAAGGCGCTGCTGTTCGTCCCCGGCGCCGCCCCCTTCGACTTCTACACCAAGGAGTTTGAAAAGGGATTGCAGCTCTACTCCGGCGGCGTGCTCATCATGGACAAGTGCGCCGACCTGCTGCCGGAGCACTTCCGCTTCGTCCGGGGCGTGGTGGACTCCCCCGACCTGTCGCTGAACATCTCCCGGGAGCTTTTGCAGCACGACCGGCAGCTGAAGGTCATTGCCTCCAACCTGGAAAAGAAGATCAAGGCCGACCTTCTCAAGCTTTTGCAGGAGGACCGGGAGGGCTATGAGAAGTTCTGGAAGAACTTCGGCCGCCAGATCAAGTACGGCGCGGTAAGCGAGTACGGCGCCCACAAGGACCTGCTCAGCGACCTTTTGCTGTTCTACTCCTCCACGGAGAAAAAGCCCGTCACCCTGGCCGAGTACGTCTCCCGGATGCCCGAGGATCAGAAGTATATCTACTTCGCCGCCGGCGAGTCCCCCGACAAGATCGACAAGCTCCCCCAGACCGAGCTTTTGAAAGACAAGGGCACGGAGATCCTCTACTTCACCGAAGAGGTGGACGAGTTCTGCGCCCAGATCCTCCACACCTTCCAGGAAAAGGAGTTCCGCTCCATTCTGGACCAGGAGGTGGAAGAGGGCGCCAAGGAGAAGGCCCAGGAGGCCCAGGACGCCCACAAGGCCACCTTTGACTTCGTCAAGGAGGCCCTGGGCGACCAGGTCAAGGAGGTGAAGGCCTCCACCCGCCTCAAGTCCCACCCCGTGTGCCTGACCGCCGGCGAGGGCCTCTCCTTCGAGATGGAGAAGTACTTCCAGGCAGTGCAGCCGGACTCCGGTATCAAGGCCGACCGCATTCTGGAGCTGAACGTGGAGCACCCGGCCTTTGCCGCGCTGGAATCCGCCGTCACCGCCGACCCGGAGAAGGCGAAAAAGTACGCCGCCCTGCTCTACGACCAGGCACTGCTCATCGCAGGCCTTCCTCTGGAGGACCCCTCCGGCTACACGGATCTGGTGTGCGAGCTGATGAAATAAAAAACGCCCCCGCAGCGGGGACGAAAAAAAGGAGCGCCTTTCGGCGCTCCTTTAAATTTTGTCCTGATAGTAGGTCACCAGCAGGTCCACCACGGTGCCATAGGACTGGATGCCCTGGGTCTGGCCGTAGCTTTTCAAAAAGCCGTCGTACACCTGGTTGGACACCTTCTGGACGGCCTTGTCCCGGAACTGGTCCCAGTAGGCGCTCTGGGCGGCCAGGTCCGCCTCCACCGTCTCCGGCAGCGTCTCCCGAATGGCCCAGTAGGCCTCCTGGTCCACGGTATACAACGCATTGACCAGGTGGATGTAGCACATGAGCAACCCGGCGAAGTCGTACACGTCGTCGCCGCTGGTGGTGGAGGCCAGCACCGCCAGGAAGTTGCACTCCTGCTCGGAGGTGATGCCCCGCTGGTGGGCCAGCTCGTGGGCCACCGTGGACCCCAGCAGGCAGGCGGGGCTGTCCATGTTCACATTGGACTCCCCGGTAAAGGGACAGTAGATGCCCGTAAAATCCAGGGCGCTCAGGACGCGGGAGAAGTATACCGGCTTGACGCCGGGATCGTCAAAGGCAAGGAAGGGGAACTGCTGCTCCACCGCGTCGTAGACGCCGGTGCTGCCCGCAAGGATCTCCTGCCGGGGCACGGCGAAAAGGCCGTTCTCGTCCCGTTCCACCTTTCCGGCCGCCTGGCTCAGCTCCTGGGCAAAGTACGCCGTCACGTCCCGCAGGGCGGCCTCCTCCACCGGCTGGGCATAGATGCCGGACTTTTCCTGAAAACCGTCGGCATAGCTGTCGATGCCCAAAAGGAAGCAAAAGCCCACGTAGATGCCAAGGCCCGCGCACAAAAGTCCTAAAACCGCGCTGTACGCCCGGCTGCCCCGGCGCCCCCGTGCCCGGCACACCGCCGCGACGCTCCAGATGAGATACGCCGCGCCAGCGATCACCAGCGCCACGCACAGCACCTCCGCCACGGAGAAATCCACCAGGTAGCAGATGCTGCCGATCCCCCGCCGCAGCGGCACAGTCACATGGGAGGCCAGGAAGTTCATCAGCGGCCGGAACTGCCGGAAGAAAAGATACATCGCCAGCAGGAAAAGCTCCGCCGCCAGCACGATGTGCAGTTTTTTATGTCTTAAAAAGAATCGCATCGGTCACTCCGCCGCAGCCAGAAGCTGCCGGGTATAGTCCTCCTTGGGATGGTCGAAGATCTCGTCCACGGTGCCCTGCTCCACGATGCGGCCCTCTTTCATCACCAGCACCCGGTCACACAGCTGGTACACCACGTTCAGATCGTGGGAGATGAACAGGTAGCTCAGATCCAGCTCGGCACGCAGCGTCCGCAAAAGGTCCAGGATCTGGGCCTGGATGGTCACATCCAGGGCGCTGACCGGCTCGTCGGCTATGAGGAATTTGGGCCGCTGGATGAGCGCCGTGGCGATGCTCACCCGCTGACGCTGACCGCCGGAGAGCTCCGAGGGCTTGGCCGCGAGGCACTCTTCGGGAAGCTCCACCCGCTCCAGCATCTCCCGCACACGGCGGCGGCGCTCAGCGGCGTCGTACTTGCCGTAAATCCGCAATGGCTCTTCCAGGATCCAGGCAACTGTATAGGCGGGATTCAGCGAGCTGTACGGGTCCTGAAAGATCATCTGGGGGCGCTTGGTATAGTGGATCACTTCCCCCTGATCCGGCTGCACCATGCCCAGGATGGTCCTGGCCAGGGTGGATTTGCCCGTGCCGGACTCGCCCACCAGGCCCAGGATCTCCCCGTGGCGCACGTCAAAGGTCACATCGTGGAGCACCTCCTGGTAGGTGCCCCGGTGAAAGGGGCCGCCCTCCCGGTAGCCGCTGGTCACATGGCGCAGCGACAGCACCAGCTCCTCGCTCATGGCCGCTCCTCCTTTCGCCGCCGGGTGGGGATGGCCGCCACCAGGCGCTGGGTATAGGGATGCTGGGGATGGTAGAATACCTGCTCCGTGTCCCCCTCCTCCACCAGCACGCCCCGCTGCATCACCGCCACCCGGGCGCACAGCTTGCGCACCACGTTCAGGTTATGGGAGATGAACAGCATGGAGATGCCGGATTCGGCGTTGAGCTTTTTCAAAAGCTCCAGGATCTGGGCCTGAATGGTCACATCCAGGGCGGTGGTAGGCTCATCCAGCAGCAATAGCTTGGGCCGGATGACGATGGCCGCGGCGATCATCACCCGCTGCAGCATGCCGCCGGAGAGCTGGTGGGGGTACTTTTCATAAATCCCCTCCACGTCCGGCAGCTCCACCGCCGCCAGGGCGGAGAGGGCCTTTTCCCGCCGCTGGGCCGGTGTCAGGTCCGTGTGCAGCCGCAAAACCTCCTCCACCTGGGCGCCAATCTTCATCAGCGGGTCCATGCAGCTCATGGGCTCCTGGAACACCACGCCGATGCACCGGCCCTGGATCTTACGCAGCTGGGCGCGCTCCATGTGCAGAAGGTCCTCCCCGTCCAGCAACACGGAGCCGGAGTAGTCGCACTGGCGCCGGGGCAGCAGCCCCGCCACACTCATGGCGGTGACAGACTTACCGGAGCCGGACTCGCCCACCAGGCCCAAAATCTCGCCGTCGTGGATGGTGAG
>CAUWEK010000036.1:0-14953 GCA_963557435.1 uncultured Dysosmobacter sp. | reverse complement strand
AATCCCGGCCGCGCCATGGCCTCCGCCAGATCCGGCTTTTGATTCCGGTCGATCATCCACACCGCCATGGCGATGATGGAGGCCACCGTGGGGTCGATACGTCCGGTGGATTTGTTTTTCATCGGCTTGCAGTTGCCGTTGCCGTCCACATAGCAGCGCACGTTGCCAAACGTCCAGCGGAAGCAGGTATTGTGTACATGGAGCAGCTGGCGCCGGAGCATAAGGTCCTCTGTCTCCTTCATGGCCGGCGACAGGTTTTTAAGATCCTGGGGGATCTCCACAATGGGCACGATAGGCTCCAGCCGCTGGGTGATCGTCCGGCTCAGGTACGGGTCAAAGCCCACCATGCGCAGGTCAAAGGTCTCCCGCGCCCACCGGATGGCATCCTCCACGTCCGTGTAGTTGATGATGTCCCCGTCACAGAGGGCCAGGAACCCCGCCCGCGCCCAGTCCCGGTATGGGACGTGGTCCCGCCGCTCGGCCTCCTCCGCCGTGCCTCCAGGCCGCCAGATCATCGGAAACAGCACCGCCGTCTCCAGTCCCGGCTGGGGCGGGAACAGCAGCGCAAAGGCCGTCAGGTCCTTGCTGGTGGAGAGGTCCACGCCGCCGTAGCAGAGCTTTCCGGCCAGGTGTTCCATCACCCACGCCTCCCGCTCCGCCTTTTTGCTGGGTCCGCACTGGGTCTTGTCGTAAAGGGTCAGGGCGATCCACCCCACCGACTTGACGGAGATCCACTGGTTGAGCCGCAGCCAGCGGAAGAGCTTTTCTCCCGCCTCGCTGCGCCGGGCCTCCATGGCCTCCAGCCGCACCGTGCGCAGCTTCAGGTGTTTGCCCAGGGACGGATTGCACAGGTACCAGAGGGCCTCGTCCCAGATGTCGATGTCCTTGAGATCGTCCGGGTCGTCGCCGAACATGGCGGTCAGGCCGTAGAGCACCGGCAGCCAGTTGGGAAGATCCCGCTCCAGAAGATCGCTCTGGGCCTGCGGCATGTCCTCGTCGGACACATGCCGCAGGGAGAGGACCTGCCGGGGATCTCCACCCTCGTCCAGGATCTTGCGCAGCTGCCGGGCATCCCGGACGCCCACGGCCTTCTCGTGGATCTCCCAGCCGATGGAGCAGCGGTCCGGGTCATCGCCGGCCGTGGTCAGCACGATCCACACCGGCTGACGGCGGCCGGAGCCGGCGCCAAAGGTCATGACTTCCCACAGGTCCCGGTTGGGCTGGGCATGGAGCTCGTCGAAGATCACGCAGCTGGGCTTATAGCCGTGTTTGCTGTACGACTCGGACGAAAGCACCGCCATGACGCCCAGTACGATCCACTTGTATCCGCCGTTCCCGGTTCTGACCCGCTGGCGGTATTCCACCCGCTTCCGGGATTCTATGATTTTGAGCTCGCCCCGGGCGATCATCTTGGCCGTCCAGGGCGCCGTGGTCAGCATATACACGGCATCATTGAACACAATGGAGGCGTTGTCCTTATCCGCCGCGCAGATATAAACCTCCGCGTTCAGCTCGCCATCTGCGAACAGGTGGTAGATCCCCAGGGCCGCCGCCAGCTCGCTCTTTCCGTTTTTCTTTGGGATCTCCAAGTAGAGGTACCAGTACTTCCGCAGGGCCTCTCCCGTATCCTCGTCCGACTCCATGGTGCTGTAAAACTGCACGAGGGCGTCCAGCTGCCAGTCATAGAGCGAGAAATTCTTGCCGGTGTCCGTGGTAGGCAGCCGGGAGATAAACTGGCAGACGAACTCTCCCGCCTCCCGGTCCGTGAACACGCTGGATCTTGCCGGCATGGGTTATTCCGCCTCTGCCAGAGCCGCCGCCTGCCGTGCCCGCAGCCGCCGGGTGAACTCGTCCGCCTCTTCCCCGGCCGGTGCTTTGGCAGCGTTCTGGATGGCAGAGGGCACCACGATCCTGCACCGGGCGGTAACAGAGAGGCCCATTGCCTCGGCGCACTGGCGCGCCTGCTTGAAGTAAGTGCCCTGGACGCCGGTCCACTCCCGGGCCAGTTTTTCGTCCCCCGCCCGGATGGCCGCCCCGGCCCGCTTATCAGCCCGGAGCCACCGCTCCCGGGAGAGAAAGTACTGCCCCAGCACGTCCCGGTCCAGCTCGGCATACAATCCGGCCGCACGCAGGATCTCGCCGATCTCACGGTATTCTTCGTGGAGCCGCTTGGGCAGCCACTTGGGCGGGACCGCCGCGTCCGGGGGCGGCACATGAACCTCCCGGTCCAGACGCTCGTCTATTTCAGTCTGGGTCAGGTGCTTGCGGCCGTTGGCCTCCACCACCGCCGTGGGCTGTCGTTTTCCGGGCATACCGTCCCTCCTTTCCTCGTGTCCGATTCTGACACCGCTGCACAGTCGCAGCGCAGAATCCATATTTGCAGCACCCTCGCAGCCTTCTGAACACTCCCTGTGGGGAGAATTTCTCGCGTGGAGGGTTGCATGCGGTCTTGCGCCGTCCGGGCAAAACTTTTTTGACCCCGGGGCGAGTCCCGCAAGGAATCCCCCCGCGCATCCGCGCAGGCACGGCGCCATGCGCATGCGCCCAAAGCTGCGCCCTATCATCCCCGGTACCGGCTCCGCAAAGCCTCGCTTTTTCCACGGATTTCCGCCATGGTCTTACGGCTGTGGCAGGCGTGGCAAAGGCTCTGCAAGTTTCCACGATCCGTGAACACAGCCCAGTCCCCGTTGTGTGGGACGATGTGGTCCACGTCCGTGGCCCGGGTGCGTCGGCGCGGGTCTCCCGGCGGGTACCGCCTGGCACACTCCCGGCAAAACGGCTCACGCAGAAGCTGCGCGGGCCGCAGATTGTTTATCCATTCCGGCGTGAGGTACATCCAGTGCCAGGACTTGGACGCCTCGCTGCGCTGGGCGCTGTCTTTGGGCTTATGGGCTGCGCAGTATCCATCCGGCACCAGGACGCAGCATCCTGGGTGCCGGCACGGCCTCAGCGGCTTTTGTGCCATCGGGCTATCACCTCCGGGCAAAACAAAAGAGCCTGGGCCGACACGTCCGCACTGCGGATCATGTGGCTCAGGCTCATTGGCTCAGGCTCAAATCGATATTCAAAAATCGCTCCCGTTTGCAGTGGCGGCAGTAGGCATAGGCCCTGACCTTGCCATCCGGCGGGAGCCGGAGGAGCTTCATCGTCCCACATACGGGGCAGATGACATATCCATCCGTTGAGATCAGTTTAGCAGGTCTGCGCGCAGTATTCAAGTCGATTTCCTCACTTTCTTTCGGATGTCCACAAAAACCAACTAGATTACAAGTATTGAAATCTTATTCTAAATATAAAGTGCTGTTTTTCTTGGGCACGATCCAGGAGTGATAATAGTAGCTGCCGAACTCATTGCTGAAGCTCTGCGGCCCGTCCGGAGAGCTGGCCCACAGTGTGCGGCGCGGGCAGCGGATCACGCCGGATGCATCCTCCCAGATCTCCGGCTCCGGCAGCTTGGCGGTGAGGGTACGGCTGCAGCTCCACTTGTGTCGTCCCAGCGGCAGGAACCACCCGTCAGATGGCTCCTTGTTGAAATACTTGGCAAGTCGCCGGTATCCTCCGTGCCTGAGGAGCACAGGGAAGTCCTGCACCTCTCCCTGCCTCCACAGGTACCGCACTTCGGCCGGCGAGAACTCACTGTCCCGCAGGACAAGATGGACATGGTAGCGGCAATGCTGCGAACCGTACTCGATGGCATACACATAGTCAAATGCCTGATTGTGCCGCCACCGCTTACACCGCTTGAAAAACGCACTCAGCACTTTGCGCACCCCGCCGAACCGCGCCGGCAGATGCTCCTCGTCAAAGGAACACTCATAATGCGTGCCCTCAAATCCAAAGAGCGCCAGGCACAATTCCAGACGATCCACCGGAGTCCGGCACACCGCCGAGCGGTACCGCCGCCGAAATTCCGCCTTTTCGCTCCGGGTGTATGCGTCATCCTGGGGCGAGAATCTGGGCCGCAGCGCCCGGCACTCTTTGACCAGCGGTCCCGCTCTCTGGCGGGTGCAATACCATAATTGTCCCGTATTTTCCCCTCCATTTCTGATTTTTTGAACTTTTTCTATTGACTTATATAGTGCACTATGCTATAATAAGACCATGGAAAGGAGGTCAGGACATTGAGCAAAAACAAAAAAAGCGGCAACAAGAAAGCCAGCGTCCAAACCGGGTTCAATCTTGTTACCGCAATCCTCAACCTAGTGGTTGCTCTCATACTTCTGTATGATAAGCTCACAGGCTGACGAGGTGAGGGGAGTAATCCCCTCCCTCTAAGGATAGCAGATACAAAGCTCGGTGTCAAACGAAATGGCGATCTATATTCTGCTCGGAATCAGCATCACTCTGTCCATCGTCTCCATCATTATTTCCCTGCGAAAGAGGTGACCACATGCCAGAACAAGCCGACAAATACTCCACGCAAAAGAAATATCTATCTTCTCAAAAGCAGCTGCGGGTGTGGCTGGCCCCGGAGAAGTACGAGGCGCTGAAAGAAAAGGCCCACGCAGAGGGCACTTCCATCTATGCGCTGGTCAATCGTTGGGTGGATGCATACTTGCAGGAAACGCCGGAGGCTTGAGCCTCCGGTTTTCCTTTTTGCTAACGGCCGTATTTGATCTCCCGTAGGTGCGGATACCTCTCCGGGAACGGGATCAGCTCCTGCTTCCCCCGCATGATCTCCAGCAGGGCCCGGTCCAGATGCTCCTGGGCCACGTCCTGCTCCGGCCCCCGCTCCACCGCTCCGTGGAGCTGGTTGTACACCTTGGCCCATGCCTCGCTGAGGGCCTTGATCCGGTCAAAGCCCCAGCCATACTCCGTGTGGAGCGTGATCTGGAGCGTGTCCAGCATCAGCTGCCGGACCGTTTGATCTACGGCATCAATGATGACTTGCTCCCGGGCCGCCTGCCGTTGGAGATAGCCGGATTGTTTAGGCATCTTGCCCTCCTTTCAGCGCAGCTGCGGCTTTCTGGGCGTCCTCAAGTTTCCAGAAGATGCGTTTACCTACATCATCATCGCCAAAATATCCACTGTCAAAAGTATCAAAGATAATTTTGATGTCTCCACTGTCATTCGGTGCGATCAAGATGTTGCCGACAGTGTCCGTGATGATTTCGCCGGAATCCAGTAAAATAAAAACTTCGCTGCTGGTAATCCCGGGACTCAAAGAAGGCACTACGGGGAAAGCGAAGCACCGTTTTGCCCGGACCGCCTCCACCAGTTCCTGGAGGTGGTCCAAGTTGTAGTCGTCGCCCAGGATGTCCTCGATGATTCCAATCCGATCTACAAGCGCCTCAAATTCTTCACATTCGTTGCACGGTATAGTTTTTTCACAGCACCTGCTGCATTTCATTTGGTATCCGATTACTTTGTTCTTTGTTGTCAACCGCTCCACGCTCATTCCTCCCAACTCCGCAAAATCTGATGCTTCCGTTGCTGGCACCAAGCAAACACTGGGAACTCAAAATTAAAGCTCCTGTAACACTGATGATGAAATGCACAATTATTGCATTTACCTCTTGCAACAGCCTCAGAAACCGCAATCGCCTCCGCCTGCTGCTCCCGTGGATAAGCCCGGTCAAAGATAGTGAAGTGTTTTCCCACATTATCCATCCTCTTTAGGCGGCTCAGGCAGCGGCATCCAATGGGTTACTCCTCCGACAATAACCCAGCTTGGCCAAATTCCAATAGTTCCGTCTTTAAATGCCCAAATAACGCTTTTACTTCTTTCGGGCATTTTATCCTTAACACTAATCCAATCGTACCGTTCGGCCTTCTCTAATTTAGATTCTGCCGCCTGCAATGCTTTTCGGACTTTTCCCAGCTCCATGCAGTCGTATCCATCTTCGCACATCTCCGTGCGGTGGGTGGTCTCCAAGTTCGCAATACAGGCCACCGCCTCCCGGATAATGGCACAGCCATGGACGCCGCAGTTGTGCTCCTGCCCACAGCCCAGGCATACCAGGCTCCCGGTCTCCACCTGCATCTTTCGCAGGGCAGCAAGCAATTGATTCCGCTCCATCAAAACGGCAGCTCCCCTTCCTCGCCCTCGGGGATTTCCGTGATCTCCCCGGCCGGGTGCGTGTCCGAATCTGACACCGTCCTCTTTGAGTCTCCAAAGTAGATGTTATCCGCCACCACCTCGGCGCTGCGTCGGCGTCCTCCGTCCTTATCCGTCCAATCCCGAACCTGGAGCCGGCCCTCCACCACGGCCATGCGGCCCTTGGTGAAATACTTGCAGACAAACTCCGCCGTACTGCGCCAGGCCACGATGTCGATGAAGTCCGTCTCCTTCTCGCCGCTCTGGCTCTTATAGTCCCGGTCCACCGCCAGCGTCAGCGAGGCCACGGCGGTACCGCTCCCCGTGCGGCGCAGCTCCGGGTCCCGGACCAGGCGGCCCATGAGCATGATCTTATTGAGCATTGCGCTCCCCCTCTCTCCTGCGGCGGGTTTTCCGCCGGTTTACCGCATAGTCGTTGTAGATCCGCTCCCGGTCGATGCGAGCACGCTCTGCCGCGTGATGCTCCGCCAGAGCGGCCTGATACCTGCCCCAGGCGGGGCAGGTATCTTTGTTATGGCAGCCGGGCGCTCGGCGCTGGCACTCCCGGCACGGCGGCATGGGTTTGGCTCTCACAGCCCCACCGCCCTGGCCGTAACGGTGAGCAGGACCAAGACGGCCACCAGCCACACCGCCAGGGCGATCCGCGCCGCTGCTTTTTGCCGGCGCCCCCGGCCGGTATAGTTATGTCGTGTCATTGGTCTCCTCCCTGATGATGGTTTTGACGGCCTTTCCGTCCACCCGGATCTCACAGCCACCTCGCCGGAGGGAGCGCTGCTCCTCCGGCGTCGGCACACAGCCTATGTAACGGCACTTGGGGCGGCCATCCTGCCAAACAACGATCTCCGCCATCAGGCCACCTCCCGGCTCAGCTCCTCCAGAATGGTCTCCACGGACTCCTGGAGCTCCAGGCCGGTGACGTCCACCCTGCGGGTGGAGCCGTTTGCACAGCGGATGATGACCACCTCGTCGCCGTTGTCGTGGAGGTGATACTCCAGCCGGACCACCCCCGGGCACATCTCCGCCACGCAGCGGGAGAACGTCTTGGCAATAAAATTCTTTTTCTGGTCAAGCATTGGGTCTCTCCTCCTTTTCCGGCAGCGGCATCCACCAGTAGCCCGCCTCGTAATCGACATGAGACGGCTCGTCCAGCTCGCAGCCCACATCCGTGTCCACAAACGGATACGTGTCATAGTAGCCTCCCACACAGCGGGCGGTCTCGTAATAGGTGCCGCCGAGCGGGTTGTCCCACGCAATGGCCACCAGCTGTCCGTCCGCCGGCCAGTGAGCCTCGTCCAGGGGCTGCCACTGTGCGGGAGCGTGCCGGGGATTGGGGTCATCGGTCAGGCCGTAGAGGTAATCCGTGCTGACACCCAGGGCCTTTGCCAAGCGTGGAAATGCGTCCGAGCCTGGTAGATTGCCGTTTTCCCATGCGGAATAAGTTGCTTTATATTGGCCGATTGAGTCAGCAAACGCCTGTCGGTCCATGCCGGTCTTTTCTCGCAGCTCCCGCAGTCGGGCAGAGAACTGCTCCCTCTTTTGGCTCCAGGTCTCGTGTGTGTCCTCCACCCGGTTTTCCAGTTTGAGAGGCGGGGCAATGCCGCCCGCACCCTCCTCCGGCTCGTGTGGCCGGGCAAAGCTGCAGGCCGCCGGACAGGTGTCCTTCTTGTTGCACTGCTGGCAGCAGCCGGCGCCGTGCCACACGCCTCCGTGGAAATCCTGGTCATAGATATCCTGGGCATGGGGGCAAAATCCGCCGGTCTCCGGGCACTCTTTACGACAGCCGTCCCACATCACGGCAAACTTTTTGACGTCCCGCATCGAGTAGCTGTGGTTCCCGTCGATCACCCAGTCCAGCAGCCGGTACTGGGCCTCTACCGGCAGCCGGGCGATCTCCAGCGCAGCGGCCTCCGGGATCTCGTCCCGCTCCCATTTTGCCATGATGCCCGGCACCTTGATGCCGTTGCGGATGGCGTTGAGGTTGGCCAGCTTGGTCTTGGAGATCTGCATGGCATCCGCTACACGGTCCCGGATGCGGCCGGGGAGATTCTCACCGGCTTCCCTGCGCTTGGTGTAGGCCTCCGTGAGACGCTTGGCCTCCTCCGCCAGCAGGGCATCAGATTTAATCCTCTGCCGGTTGGCCTCGATGACTGCCGTCAGCTCCCGGGCCTCATCCATAGGCGGCAGCACTCGGCAAAGTATCCGCTGATAGGTTTGATTATCGGGATCAGCACAGCGGAGCAGACTCACGGCGGCCATGCGGCTGTGGCCAGAGATCAGACGGTAGTAGCCTTCATCGCTGTCCGGCACCACCGTGGGCGGCTCTAACAGTCCATTAACTTTGATAGATTCCATGAGATCCGACAATTGGGTGTTGCTGGGGCGCGGGTAAAAGTTAAACTTGTTGTCTCGAATCTTATCCGCATCAATCCACCGCATTTCGGTGTCCGAATCGGACACCTTTGCCAGCTGGCCGCCCAGGATGGCGGCCACGTCCACTTTATTCCTCGGCATTACTGTCCCCTCCCTCCTGGGCCATGTACTCCTTGACGAACAGCCGATAATCCCGGGCCGCCGCACAGTGGGGGCTGAACTGGATCAGCGGCACTCTTGCGTAGGTAGCGGCACTGACCCGCTCGCTGCGCCGGATGGGCCACTTGTATACCGGCAAACTGGACTGGTGGAGGTATTTGAGGGCCTCGATGGACTCCTCCGTGTTTGTGTACTGGGTCGCCAAAATTCCCGCCACCCGAAGCCGGGGGTTGACCCGCTGCATGTTGGTGATCTGGGTGATGAGGTCCGCCATGCCGGCCGTGGAAAAGGCGTCCAGCCGGATAGGGATCACCACATCGTCTGCCGCCACCAGCGCCGCAGCGGAGGCGGCCGAAAAGGCCGGCGGGCAGTCGATGAGCATGTAGTCATACGCTGCCGCCCGGGCGTCCTCGTCCGGAGACTGGGCATCCTCCTCGATGGAAGCACGCAGCTCCTCCATGGAGTGCCGGGAGGTAAAGCGGCCCTCGTAGACATCCACATCCGCGTACAGCAGCGTCATGTCCGACGGGATGATATCGATGGCCACATCCGGCCGGGCCGGCGTCACCCAGTCCGAATAAACCGGCTCATGGGTGCCCTGCAAAAGGTCCAGGGTGCTGGCCCCCTCCTGGGCGCTCACGCCGAAATACTGGCTGAGATTGCCCTGGGCGTCGGCGTCGATCACCAGCACCCGCTTGTGGTATTGGGTGGCCAGGATGTCGGCCATGGCGGCCGTGGTGATTGTTTTGGCCACGCCGCCTTTTAAATTAAAAATTGCTGTCGTTCTCATGGTTGCTCCTCCCCGCGCCCACCGGCGCGGTCGTTAAAATATCTCGTTTCTCTCCAGGTCATGCCGGTCAGCTCCGCTTGGAACTCCACGACGAAAAAGCGTCGCAGCGGGTGGATGTACACCACCCGGCCGGGCCTGGGCTGTGTGTCGATCAGATCAGACCCACCGCCGAACACCGTGGGCCGCAGCATCAACTTGTCTCCGATCTGCATGGTGTCCTCCTAAAACGGCAGGTCCTTGGCCTCGGAATCCGGCAACTCCACGATCTCCCCGATCCGCTGCTGGCCCGGCGCCTCTGCCGCGTTCTTCGCTTTGGCTTTCTTTCCGGCATTGACCAGCCGGCGCATGACATTGTGGCCGGATGTGTCCGTCACCACGGAAAATGTCTGGGTATCACCGTCAAAGTACAGAGGCCAGCGGCCCCGCTTGTACTCCTTGTTCTTGGCGATCTTGAGGATGCGGTTTGTCTCCTGGTCCAGCTCCTCGTCCTTGGGATTGGGCCGGAACAGCAGGAAGATCATATCCGCGTCCTGCTCAAACTGGCCGGACTCCTTGAGATCGTGCATGTCCGGCTCCCGCCAGCCGCCGGCGCGCTCCTGGCGGGTCAGCTGGGCCAGCTCCACCACCATCGTACCGGTCTTTTGCGCAAAGGTATGCAGCGCCATGGAGACGCCCGCCATCTGCTCCTGCCGGTTGGCCCGCCGGTCAGACTCCGGCGCCACCAGCTGGACATAGTCGATAAACACCACCTGGAAGCCGTATGCCTGGCTGGTGGCCTGGATCTCCGTGGCCGTCATGCCGGAGGCTTGCAGCACCGTCAGGTCCCGCTTGGCCATGTCGGCAGACTTGGCCGCAAGGGCCGTCCAGTCATCCTCCGAGAGCTTGCGCATCTTGATGTCCCGGGCGCTGATCTGGGCCACATGGCTCACCATACGGTCCCGCACCTTGCGCTTGCCGGTCTCCAGGGAGAAAAAGCCCACCTTGTACTTGGCCGCCATGTGGTAGGCCATCATGAGAGCCAGGGCCGTCTTGCCGTCGGAGGGATACCCGCCGATCATGACCACGTCGCCCGGCTCGGCAAAGGAGCCCTCGTCCACCTCGCTCATGCCGAATGTGATGTACTCCGGCGCCGGTGCGGCCGGGTCCTGGGCGGCAAAGAAGTCGTCCAGCATCTCCCGCATGGTCCAGGCGTCGGTCCTGCGGCCGTCAGTCAGCAGCTGCCCCAGGTCGGCGCACAGCGGGCGGCAATCGTCCAGCGTGACAGCCAGCTCCAGCTTGCCCGCCAGCTCCTTGACCCGGCACAGCGCCGCCTGCTGGTGCATCATGGCGGTATACTCCCGCCAGTTGGCACTGGTAGGCGTGATCTCCATGAGCTCCATCATGTAGCCGTTGTAATCCGTACCGATCCGGTCCCGGATGATCACCGCATCCACGGGGCTGCCGGCTTGGAACAGCGCCCGGGCCGTCTGAAAGATTAGCCGGTTGGCCGGATTGAGAAAGTCCTTGACGTTTACGGTGGCCAATACATCCCGGACGATATCCGGGTCAATGAGCATGGACCCGATGACGGCCCGCTCCGCGTCCAGCTGGTGATCCAGCTTGTCCTGGCTGCTCATTCCCATCCGTAGGCCCTCCCCTCCGGCTCAGGCCGGGCGGGGAGCTCATCCGGCCGAAGCTTGTACACCGTCTGCCAGTTGCGCTCCGTGGCCTTGTCCAGCATGGCGATCTCGACCTCCCGGTCGTTGACCATACGCAGCCGGTTGATGATGGTGTTGATCGCCCGGGCAGTCTTGACCGGTTTACGCATGGCGATCCGGTTTGCCAGGAATCCATCAAAAGCCGCCCGATACTCCGGGTCATCCCCTATGTAGCGGTCAATGGCGTCATAGACCTCGTTGGGGACTTTAGGGGTATTTGTTAATCTTTCTTTTGTTAAGTCTTTATTTTGTTGTGTTGGATTTGCCGCAAACGGTAAAGCCGTCGACGGTTTTGCCGTAAACGGTAAATCCGCACACGGTGCCACCGTAGTCGGATTTTCCGCACACGGTGCCTCATCCTGGAGGACGTAAACGCTGCTCGCAAACCGGCCGCTCTCTCCGTGGGACTGCTCCTGGAGCAGGTACCCCGCTTTTTTCAGCTCCACCAGCGCGGCCCGGATCACGTCCTTGCCATAGCCCGTGTATGTGGCCAGTCCGCTGATGCTGAACTGCCAATCCTCCGGCAAAGACGCCATGATGGCAAACAGCCCCTTGGCTTTCAGGCTCAGCCGGCGGTCCCGGAGCATAGAGTTGTAGAGCACCGTAAATTGCTGTTTCCGCCCCGAGCGGATCACGCTCTCGCCCATATCCTCACCGTCCCTCAAGTCCCAAAATGTCCATAGCAAGCGTACCGACGACGCCGCAATACTTCTCGTCCCAGGACGCCACCAGAGCTGCCTCCTCGACGTTCAGCTCGTCCCGCCACGCCAGGGTCTCCGGGTCATACGGGTCCTCGACATCCCACCAAAAATCCAATAACGCGCTGCGCTCCTCAGATACCATGCCCGTCATCTCCCCTCAATCAAATCAATCACCCGGAAAAGGCCCTTGGTGGCTGTGTAGACGCCAACCAGGACAAACGCAAACTCCCACGTCATAAGAGGGTCACCCCCTCCCTGACCGTGGTGCGGGACTTGCATTTCCGGGCAAAGTGTGGTAATATAACTTTGCTGTTGTTCGCGGATGCAAGTCCCCGAACCGAACGCCTTGAGGTGGCCGCCTCGGGGCGTTCTTTTTTTATGCTTCTTCCCATGGCGTCACTGCTTTACCATGGCCATCAGGTCCTCTGGCGTGAAGCGCAGGATCTTCTGCACCCTGGCCAGCTCGTCCAGGTGCCAGTCGCCCTTTTGCATCCGACGGGCGATCACCTGTCGATCCAGCCCCACACGCTCGCCCAGGGCCTTCTTGGTGGGCACGCCGGCGTCGATCATCCGATGGGTGAAGATCTTCCGGGCAGTTTCCCGGCGTTCCAGCTCCGGGTCACGCCCCAGTTTTACCTTTGGCATATTAAACCTCTCTTTCTGTCGCGGCCTGCACTTCAAAGCAGACCTTGCTCAATGTACGCAGCTCCTCCAGGATCTCGTCCAGGATGGGCCGCTCCTCCGGTGTGATGATCCCGTCCTCCGCGATCCGCAGCAGCTTCCGGTCCGGGTGGGCCTCCACAAAGTCCATCACGGTGTTGTAAAGCCGCATGGCCGCCGTCTGCAAAGACACCGGCTCCACCGCCGGGATGATGCTGGCCGCCAACTGGCTCACCAGGCGCAGATGCTCCACCGCCAAGTACTGGCTGTTATAGAGCCGCACCATGGCATAGGCCAAATCGTCCGGTACCTGGGCCTCCCCGGCCTCGTACCGACTTAGCTGCCGCACGGAGCAGCTGAGCAGCTCCGCCGCCCGCTCCTGGGTGTAGCCGGCCTGCTCCCGGCAGATTTTGTAAATGGTCTTGTCCGCGTCCGTCATGGTCTTTTCTCCTTCTGTGCGGTATGCTTTGGTCATTGGGTAACCTGGCGCTTCATGCGCCGATGGGCTTCCGGCCCAGGATCTCGTCCACAGTGCAGCCGAAAATATCGGCTAGCTTCAAAAGGTTTGCGGCACTGGGCATGGCTGCCCCGGATTCCCACGCGGAGACCGACGCCTGCTTGACGCCCATGCGCTCCGCCAGCTCATATTGCCGGAGTCCGGCTGCTTCCCGAATTTTTTTGATTTCCATTCTCTTCCTCCTTTCCCCAATACTTGAAACACCTGTTTGGGTGTGGTAATATAGCCTATAACTAAGTAAAATTTTTGTATGGAGGTGCGGATTGGATACTGCAACTATTCAATGGATCATCTCCCTGTTCCTTTGCATCATTCCGTGGGTTTTCCCTAACTTGGACTGGTACTGGAAAGTCATCCTTGTCCTTGTTGTCGTATTGGTTTCCCTATTTATCAGTTGGCTTCGCTTAAGCCGGAAACTCAAAAAATCCCAAAAAGAACTGCAAGCCCTCGATGGCAGACATAAAGCGCTTGCCGCGCAATTTGATCAAAAAAAAATAATTTTGCAAAAATTTCAACACTTGGCTACAACCATGGAACAGCTCTTGCATATTGCTCTTTTGAACGAAGACAAAGCCAAAATACACCTTATCTACCAAGCCTATCTAGAAACTAAGCGAGAACTAATTGATGGAGGAAACAGTGATGACCAGCAGCTATAAAATTGTAAAAATCATCAGTGAATATAAAGTGGTTGTAAATGCCGGAAGTAATAGCTATATCAATGAAGGTGACACACTGGAAGTCTTTCAGCCTGGTCAGGAAGTCACAGACCCTGATACCGGTGAATCTCTGGGAACTCTGGATTTTGTGAAAGCAAAACTCCGCGTTGTGGATGTATTTCCTAAGATGTGTGTATGTGAGAATCGCGACAGCGAAAAAAAATCAATTATAACCATCGCCCAAAGTTTTACCTATGAAGAAAAGCTTCCTTTAAATGTCCAAACGACTGATATCTCCGGCGGCTACGAAGGGATTGATAAAAAAATCAAGGTTGGCGATTTGGTTAGGAAACCGGACTAATCCAGCAAATCGTCCACTTGCTTTATCTTATCCTCACTCACCTTACGGACCACCAACAAGCAGTGGCTGATCTGTGCCTGCACTTTTATGGTATCAATCAGCGGTTGGATCTCCATAAGTTCCGCTCGTAATTCACGGATGAGTTGGTGAATCTCTTTCAGTTCAATTTCTGCCGGGCTCATTTCAGATGTTTTTTTCGTGAATTTCATAGGGTAGACCTCCTTTCTGCCTTGCGGCTTAGCTTGTATTTGTTTAGCTTGTGGTTATACTGTAATTCAACTTTATCCAACTGTCAACCAATTTATCAAACTTTATTAAACTTTATCCAACTTGTACAAAGATGGGTGGTGCATTTTGTGTTTCTTGAAAACTTTCTAAATCTTTGCACGAAGATTGGAAAATCCCCGTCTGCTGTTGTTACAGAGGTCGGATTGAACAAATCTGCTGTAACCAGTTGGAAGAATGGGACAAAACCAACTAATTCAACTATTGTGAAATTGTCAAATTACTTTGGCGTTTCCGTAGAAGAACTCACCGGAAAAAAAGAACCCGCCGGCCAGCAGGCCGACGGGAAGCAGGAAGAGTTTATGCAGCTGTACCAGCAGCTCACGCCCCAGGAGCAGGCGTTTTTTCTAAGCCAGCTGCGAGGCTACGTAAAAGATCGAGGAACATCGTCTGCTCCTCAGGAGTGAGCTGGTCAAACAGCTCCAGGGCTTCTGTGAGCCGGTCATTCTGCGCCATGGGAGATCCTCCTTTTCCGGCTCATGGCCGGGCATATCCGCCGTTGGGCGGTCACCCAGTGGCACCCAAGCAAAAAACGTGCACGTCCGCGTGCATCAAAAAAATAAAAAGTGTCCGATTCGGACACCGGGAGTGTGTGTGATGAAAAGAGTTATATTTGCTCTCTTTCTTGCCGGAGTTCTTTTGACCGGATGTGGAGAGTCAGCGCCTGCTCCTGATGAAACTGCACCACAAGAGCAG
>CAUWEK010000035.1:0-15085 GCA_963557435.1 uncultured Dysosmobacter sp. | reverse complement strand
AGAGCTTGCCCATCTGCTTCAAAACGGCGGTCAGCTCGCCCTTTTTGCCCAGGTATTGGACCCGGACGGCCTCCAGCTCGGCGCTTTTCCGGGTGCCGGCGACGGCTTCCAGCGCGCTTTTGCGGATGGCTTCCAATTGTTCTTTCATAGCGATGCTCCTTCTATTTCCAATATTTTTCGGCAAAACAAAAAGACCCTCCGTCCCATCACTGGGACGAAAGGTCATCCTTCCGCGGTACCACCCAAATTCGCATGCGGTGCATGCGCACTTGCTGCCCCTGTAACGGAGGGCGGTCCGGCCGTGTCTCCACGGCGGCTCCCGGGCGAACCAAACCGGACGTGCGCAGTCTGGCTTGCAGCCGGTGACCAGACCTCTCTTGGCGCCGTTTGACGGTTATTTTCCCGTTCATCGCTGATATCAAATACCACTTATATCACAGCAAAACGCAAAATGCAAGCCCCAATCCACCGCGTATGGACGGATCGGGGCTGGAAATTTTCAGGAGAGCAGGCGGCCGTCCATGAGATCTTCGATCTCCATGGCGACCACGGCGCCGTCCTTCATGAAAAAGGTGATGTGCTTGCAGAAGGCCCACTGCCCCGGCTCAAACACCAGGCCATAGTCGGCGCCCCACTGGTCTTCGCCCACGGCCTTCACGGCCGCCGCGGACGGGTAGGCGGCCAGCACGTCGGCCTCGGAAGCTCCCACGGCGATGCCGTCGGCGGTGACGATGCCGGGCGCATCCACGATCATGCGAAAGACGGATTCTGCACCGTCCTCCGGGGAGACGTTGTACGATACGGTAAACGCGCCGCAGTCCGTCTCTTCAAAGGGATCGGCGCCGTCGGAGGCCTCGTGGTGCGTCCGGGACTCCTCCGTCAGGCCGTACCCCCAGGGGAAGGCGCCCTCCTGCGCACCTAGACAGAGCAGCTTGCCGTCCACGTCCAGGGAGAACTGGCTGTTGGCGGCCTCCTTTGTGGACGCTGTGGCTTTTTCATAGGCGGCGCGGATCTTGTCCAGCACCGCCTGCTCCGCCTCCGTCTGGGGCTGGCAGAGGTTCAGCATATTTAAAAATTCCATCTGTTCGTCAAAGGAGCGCCAGGCGGCGGAATATCCCGGCATGGCCACCACGGCATCGATGTTCATGGGCGGACCTTTTTGCCGGTAGGGGGCGCCGTCCAGCAGGGCCAAGGCCGCCAGAATATCCCCGGGCCGCTCCAGAAACCGCTGGTAGAGCAGGTCGCCGGGGGCTTCGGCGTAAGCGCCGTCGGCATAGATCAGATAGCATACCAGCTGCCAGTCGGTGTAGTCCCGGTAGGCGCCGGTGACCTCAAAGTCCTGGTAGTAGTCGATGGTGCATACCGTGTCCGCGTCCAGGTCCAGGTCGTCGCTGGGACAGAAGCTGGTAAAGCGCCAGCCCTCGGCTGTCTTTTCGTAATCCAGCGTCCGCTGGGAGTATCCGACGGTGGACACGGTGTGGGGATGGCCGTCTGCCTGGACGGGCTGGTCCACAAAATCCGCCCAGAACGTAATAGTCACCGTCCAGTGGCCCTCATCCACCTGCCGGGCGGTGAGGGTCTTGTCCAGCAGGTACACGTTCTGGCCCCGGGCGCCGCCGGCACAGCAGAGCTTCCCGTCGATCTCCCGGTAGCTGCCGTCCGAGAGCAGGGCGTCACTGATTTCGGGGGAGAAGCAGGCGCGGACCCGGGCGTCCAGGTCGGCCATGGTCGTGATGCCGTCGTACTCCACCGGGTAATAGACGCTGCCGTCCAATTGGATGGCCTCGATGCCGGTGGGCAGGGTGTGCAGGTCGAACCAGTCGTAAACCTCCGCCGCAGCGGCATAGGCGTCCAGCACCGCCTGCTCGTCCGGGGGAGAGACCTGCTCTGGGGATGCAGCGCACCCGGCCAGCAGGCAAAGTGTCAGGAAAATGGGGACGATACGCTTCATACTGCGAGCCTCCTTTTATGAAAACACTCTATCAAAATTTCCCGGGGAAAGCGTGACAAATCGATGACAGAGAATTGCATTACCCAGAAAAACACCCTATAATGGGGAAAAATACTGCAAAAACAGGGAGGAAACAGCCATGAAGCTGGCGACGGCGGAGCAGATGAAGGAACTGGACCGGCAGGCCATCGAAGACCGGGGCATCCCCTCCATTGATTTGATGGAGCGGGCCGGTGCGGCGGTGGCGGAGGCGGCGGCAGGTCTGCCGGCGGGAAAGGGACGCCGCCGGGCGGCCGTGCTGTGCGGCACCGGCAACAACGGCGGGGACGGCATCTGTGCCGCCCGGCACCTCTTCCTGAGGGGGACAGAGGTGCGGGTCTACCTGGTGGGGGATTATGAAAAGCTGACGCCGGACGCCCGGGAGCAGACCCGGCGCCTGAGCGAGTGCGGCGTGGCACTGGTGCCCTTTGATCCGGAGGACGAGGAACAGCGCCGCTGGATTTTGCGAGCAGATGTGTGTGTGGACGCCCTGTTCGGGGTGGGCCTCTCCCGGCGGATCGACCCATCGTCCCATTGGGGCCGGGCCGTGGCGCTGCTGAACGACAGCCGCGGCGCCGTGGTGGCTGCCGACATCGCCAGCGGCGTGGACGCCACCACGGGCGAGTGCCTTGGAGAGCCGGTACATGCTGTAAAGACGATTACATTTACACTTCCGAAAGTGGGACAGCTTGTGGGAAAGGGCGCCCTTTGCTCCGGCGCGGTGGAGGTGCGGGACATCGGCATCCCGACGCAGCTGGTGCGGGAGACGGTGTGTCCCATCCAGACAGTGGAGCGGGACTTTGTCCGCCAGGCGCTGCCGCGGCGGCAGGCGGACGGCCACAAGGGCACCTTCGGCAAGGTGCTGGTGGTGGGCGGCGCCGTGGGCTACACCGGTGCGCCGTACCTGACGGCTTTGGCCGCCGTGCGCAGCGGCTGCGGGCTGGTGTCGTTGGGTGTACCGGAGATCATCTGGCCGGTGGAGGCGGCCAAGTGCGTTTCCGCCATGCCGTTTCCCCTGCCGGACAAAGACGGCATGTTAAGCGATAAGGCTTTACAGAAAATTTTGGACAAACTGAAAGACTGCCAGGTGCTGGCATTGGGCCCGGGCCTTGGCCGCAGCCAGCGGACGGGGCGGCTGGTACGGGAGCTGCTGGCCCAGACGGACAAGCCCGTGGTGCTGGATGCCGACGGCATAAACGCCCTGGCCGGGCATATAGATGTGCTGAACGGACGGCGCGGCCGCGTCACGATCCTGACGCCCCACGACGGGGAGTTTGCCCGGATCTACGACGGGCCGGAGGAGCTGGGCCGGGCGGAGGAGGCTCGTGCCTTTGCCTGCGACCACGGCTGTGTGCTGGTGCGCAAGGGGCACCGCACCCTCACGGCGCTGCCGGAGGGAAACGTGCTGGTGAATACCACCGGTAACTCCGGCCTTGCCAAAGGCGGCAGCGGAGACGTGCTCACAGGCGTCATCGCCTCGCTCCTTGCCCAGGGGGCCACGGCGGTGCAGGCGGCAGCCGGGGGTGTCTGGCTCCATGGCCGGGCCGGCGAGCTGGCGGCGGAGCGGGAGACAGAGTACGGCGTCACACCGGCGGACGTGGCCCGGACCATTCCGGCGGCCATCCGGGAGATTTTGGGATAACGGAGGAGTTTATGGTGCGCCTTTCCAAGTGCGTACCAATGATGACCCTGTGCCTGCTGCTTTGCGGCTGCGCCCGGGGCGAGGAGGCGGTCACGGCGGAGCAGCTGCGCCAGCCCTACATGGATATGAGCGGCTGCCAGATGGAGGCAGAGGTCTCCTGCGACCAGAATGGTCAGGCATGGACGGCGTCGCTGCGGTGTACCTATACCGCGGACGGCGGCGCGGAGATCGAGGTGCTCTCGCCGGAGCAGATCGCCGGGGTGCGGGCCGTACTGGACGGCGAGACGCTGACGCTGGAATATGAGGATCTCTGCCTGGATGCCGGGACGCTCTCCCGGGAAAAGATCAGTCCCATGGCGTGCCTGCCCCGCATGATGGATGCCCTGCGGGAGGGTTGGCTCCTGGAGGAGAACCAGGAGGACTGGGGGGAGGTGCCCTGCCTTCGGCTCACGGTGGACCAGACCGGGACGGAGGCCGAGAAGATCTATACCACGCTGTGGATCCGGCTGGATGACGGCACGCCGCTGCGGGGGGAGATCGCCGTGGACGGGGAAATAATTTTGACGGCGGAGTTTACGAGTTTTGCCTTTTGTGATACAATCGACAGCCAAGAGGGGTGACCCCACTGGCAGAAAGGTGACAAACATATGGAAGACGCGGTTTTGCGGCGCACCTGGGCGGAGATCGATCTGGACGCGCTGGAACATAATTACCGCCGTGCACGGACTCTGACGGGGCCCGGCGTACGGTATCTTGGCGTGGTGAAGGCGGATGCCTATGGGCACGGCGCCGTGCAGATCGGGCGCAAGCTGGAGTCATTGGGGGCCGATTACCTGGCCGTCTCCAGCCTGGATGAAGCCCGGGAGCTGCGCCACGGGGGCATCACCATGCCGATTTTGATCCTGGGGCACACGCCTCCGGACATGGTGCCGGAGCTGATCCGCTACCACATCACCCAGGCGGTATCCGCTCTGGCCAAGGCGGAGGAGTACAGCGCCGCGGCTGTCGCCTGCGGTGGCACGCTGCGTGTCCATATCAAGGTGGATACCGGCATGTCCCGGCTGGGCTTTTTGGTGCGGGGCGGCCATTTTGAAGGGGGCGTTGCGGCCATCGCGGCGGCCTGCGCTCTGCCGGGCCTGGACGCGGAGGATATCTTCACCCACTTTGCCGTCTCCGACGAGGACGGCGAGGAGGACGAGGCCTATACCCGGGAGCAATTCGGATTGTTCACCGCCGTCATCGACGCACTGGCACAGCGGGGGCAGACGTTTGCCATCCGCCACTGCGCCAACAGCGGAGCCCTGGCCCGCTATCCGGAGATGTATCTGGATATGGTGCGACCCGGCATCGCCCTTTACGGTGCGGGCGCGGACGCCCAGCGGCTGGATCTGCGGCCGGTCATGTCCCTCAAGACATGCGTTTCCACCATCAAGGTCTTTGATCCGGATACCACCGTCAGCTACGGCCGTACGTTCCGCACCACAGAGCGCACCCGGATCGGCGTGCTGCCCATCGGCTATGCCGACGGCTTTTTCCGGGGCTGCTCCAATCGGGCGTCCGTGCTGACAGATCAGGGAAGCGCCCCCATCCGGGGCCGGATCTGCATGGATATGTGCATGGTGGATCTGACGGAGCTTCCCGACGTACACGTGGGGGACGCAGTGGAGATCTTCGGCCAGCACCAGCGGGTGGACGATCTTGCCTCCCTGCTGGGGACCATCCCCTATGAGCTGACCTGCGCGGTGAGCAAGCGGGTGCCGCGGCTTTACCTGGAGGGGGGCGCCGTGGTGGAGCGGAGCCTGCGGCTTCTATGAGTAGACAGACACTTCGCCGCACGCCGGGACATAGACTGTCACGGGGCGGAGAGCGCGGAATTTTTTGCGGCGCCGTCCGGGTATAAATTCCGCATCCGTGTGGGAGAATGAAAGTGGCCTCACCGAACGGCGTTTCGGTGGCGGGTACTTCTTTCGGCGGAGTGTGAACTTTGTGGATACAAGTATCAAACGCGGCGATATCTACTATGCCGATCTTTCCCCGGTGGTGGGCAGCGAGCAGGGCGGCGTGCGTCCTGTGCTGATCATCCAGAACGATACCGGGAATCGTTACAGTCCTACTGTGATCGCGGCTGCCATCACTTCCCAGACCGGGAAGGCGCGGCTGCCTACCCATATCGATCTTCCCGTGGCGCAGAGCAGCGGACTGAGCCGGGACTCCATTGTCCTTTTGGAGCAGGTGCGCACGCTGGATAAAAAGCGGCTGCGGGAGCGGATGGGCCATGTGGAAGAGGGCGTGATGGAAAAAGTGGATCTGGCCATCGCGGTGAGCTTTGGCCTGCCTCACGACCAGATGGTATGAAGCGGGGCCCCTGGAAAGGGAGCTGTCCCTTTTCAGGGGGACCCGGTACAAAAGAATTTGGAGGGTACATACATGCAAAGAAAGAAAAACCGGTGGCTGCTGCGGGCAGTGCTGCTGATGCTGGTTTGCAGCCTGATGACCATGACGGTGTCTCTGGCGGCGGAGGCGGGCACCTCCGGCGATCCGCTGGTGACGCTCAGCTACCTCAACGGCACGTTTTTGGACAACCTCCTGGCCAAGGTGGACCAGAAGATCGACCAGCGCAACAGCCAGCTGGGCCTGAGCGGTTCCAGTGCCTCCAGCTCTGCCACGTTCTCGGTGGTGACGCTCTCTTCCGGGCAGACCCTCACCGGCGACATTGGTTGCGAGGTGATGCTGCGGGTGGGCTCGGCCACCTGCGTCTCTCCCTCCAGCCCGGGACTCATTGATGAGTCTGCCGCCACCACCCTCAATAACGGCGGCGCTCTGGTGACCAATCACCTCTACATGATGACCATCGAGGGCCGCGGCGTCAAAGCCGGCTCCGGAACCGTGAAGCTGCTGGTGCGGGGCGGATATACCATCGCCTGAGCAACATAGTAAAAACAGCCTGTGCATATAGATGGCACAGGCTGTTTTTTTGCGGAAAGGGAGGCGGCGACATGGAGCGGTATCCGCTGATGTACGAAGGCACGGCGGTGGGAGAACTGACGGCGGAGACTTCAGGACTGTATGTGCGCTTTTGCGCCCAGGGACAGCTGCCGGACGACGGGCTCTGGTGCGCCTGGGCTGTGGGGGAGACGGGGCAGCTGCGGCTGGGTGTGCTGGAGCCGTCGGAAGAGGGGGCGCGGATCCGCCGCCGGATCTCCGGGCGGGAGGCGTCAGCACCGGGACGGCTGGTGCGGGGAGAGCTGCGGCCCGCCGCGGAGAGGACGCTTCCGGTGTGGAAGCTGACGGAGACGCCGGAGCGCCTTGTTTCCACCCCCTGGATCAGCCGGGCCCTGAAGGGACGCACCGGCGTGTACGTCCGGCAGGAGGGGACGCTGCGCTATGTGGCCATCCCCTGGGGCAAGGGGGAGCCCTTCCCGCTCACGCCGCTTTTCTGTCTGGCCTCCGTGCAGATGGTGGAGGGACGGCAGCGGGTGGTCTACTGCTTTGATGCAGGGGAGCGGCCGGTGGTTTTGTAGGTTCCGGGCAGAAAAAATCAAAAAAACGGATACCATATTTAGCGGTAGCATGGTATAATAGCCGCAACACGTACCGCCGGAGCGCCGGCCATTCTGAATCGGTTCAGGAGGTTCGCCATGAAGTGTCCGTATTGTGGCTATAACGAAAGCAAGGTCATCGATTCCCGTCCCGCGGACGAGGGGGCCAGCATCCGCCGCCGGCGGGAGTGCCTTTCCTGCGGCAAGCGGTTCACCACCTATGAGACGGTGGAGAGTCTTCCCATGGTGGTGGTGAAAAAGGACGGCAGCCGCCAGAGCTTTGACCGCAGCAAGGTGCTCGGCGGCATGATCCGGGCCTGCGAGAAGCGCCCGGTGCCTCTGGCGGATCTGGAAAAGATCGCCGAGGAGATCGAGCAGGACCTCCAGAACTCCATGGAGCGGGAGATCAGCACCGAGGCCATCGGTGAAAAGGTCATGGACCGGCTGCGGGCCGTGGACCAGGTGGCCTATGTGCGCTTTGCTTCCGTATACCGTCAGTTCAAGGATATCGATACGTTTATGGCGGAGCTGAACAAGCTCCTCTCCGAAAAATAACGGCTCAGAGGATGTTGCGCAGGTTGCACTGTTCCATTTCCGCCAGCAGTCCCAGCTGGTGCCGCAGATCGGACAGTTCGGTCTGCAGCTCCTTGAGATCCTGCTCATCGGTGCATACCGCTGCCCGGCGGTACATGGATTCCGCGTTGTCCGCCACCTCATGGCGGGAGACGATGTGCAGGTAGGTCTGAAAGCGCTGCCAATCGGCGTAGCTTTCCTCCAGCGCATCTCCGGCGTCCTGCCACCGGTCCTCCATGGCCAGGGATTCCACTCTCTTCAGCTGACCGCTCCAGCGGTCGGTACAGCCGGTCATGGAGCGGGCGTTCCACATGCAGAAGGCCAGGATCACCGCCAGGACTCCCAGGGGCAACACATAGGAATGTCTCATGGGTCCTCCTTCTTCACACAAAACACGCTGCCTTGTCCGTCCACCGTCAGTAAGAACACCTGGCGGTGGGAGGTCAGGCGGCGTTTTTTCAGCTCTTTCGCCAGCCAGGCCTCGTCATGACCGCTGGCGGCAAGGTTTTTGGACAGCAGCCGCCCGTCGTTGATCACCACGATGGGGAGCGTCACCTGCTGGGAGATCTTGACGTTCAGCTGCTGGGCGGTGGGCGGCTGCTTCTCTTCAAAGGGCAGGACGGACAGCTGCCCGGAGTTTTCCAGAATGGCGTACTTCACATCCGCCACTGTGGCGATGCCCTGGCCGCGAAGCTGTTCAAGCAGCTCGTCCAGGGTAAAGCGGTTTTTCCGCATGGCCTGCTGCTGCAGCTTCCCATCCCGTACCAGGATGGCGGGTGTGCCGCACACCAGGGCCCGGAAGCGCAGATGGTGCAGCGAGAGCTGGCTGATGAGCAGCGACAGGCTCAAGAGTGTCAAAATGGGGATCACGCCGGTAAGCAGCGGAATGCCGAAATCCTGCATGGGCACTGTGGCAAGGTCCGAGATCATCATGGTCAGCACCAGTTCGCCCGGCTCCAGCTGCCCGATCTGCCGCTTGCCCATCAGCCGCAGGCCCACTACGATGAGAAAATATAAAATAACTGTGCGCGCAAAGGCAGTGATCATAGGTATTTTCCTCCATGGAGCAAGTGTGTCCGGAAAAGAGGCATTTATTCACACTTGCGCTTTTCGCCGTTTTCGCATATACTGCTACCAGTCGAAGCGCAGAAGAGAAAGGAGGCTCATGGGGAAAAGCCCATCATAGCGCCATGTGCCTGCGGGGCTCCGCAGGATAACGAGGTGAGGGGAGTATCGAAAGTTCGGCGGGTGCCCCTCCGTGGCCGCGGCTGCGTACACAGTGCACAAATATGCGGGTGACCGCAGAACAAAGGCACTGTGACCGCGGGAAAAGCGACAAATACTGCGCGTTTGTCCTTTTGGTAATCGATTTATCAGGAGGATACTCATTTTATGTGCGGAATTATCGGATATGTGGGACGTGAGAAGGCGGCGCCGATCCTGCTGGACGGCCTGGCCCGGATGGAGTACCGGGGCTATGACTCCGCCGGTGTGGCCGTGCGCTCGGAAGAGCATGGCCTTCAGGTGAAAAAGAGCAAGGGCCGGCTGCAGGTGCTCAGTGACATGATCCACGGCGGCGCCGATCTGGAAGGCTGCCTTGGCATCGGGCATACCCGCTGGGCCACCCACGGTGAACCCAACGACATCAACGCCCATCCCCATGTCAGCGAGAACGGCGCCATCGCCCTGGTGCACAACGGCATTATCGAAAACTATCTGGAGATCAAGGAACACCTGCAAAAACTGGGTGTGGTCTTCACCTCCGACACGGACTCCGAGGTGGTGGCCCAGCTGCTGGAGTACCACTATAACGAGTGCCACAGCATGCTGGAGGCTGTGGGCCGGTGCCTGCGGCGCATCGAGGGCTCCTATGCCCTGGGCATCATCTGCGCCGACTATCCCAACGCCCTCATTGCCGCCCGGAAGGACAGTCCCCTGATCCTGGGCTTCGGTGAGGACGGCAACTACCTTGCCTCCGATGTGACGGCCATCATCAAGCACACCCGGGATGTGGCCTACATGGATGACGGCGAGATCGCTGTACTGACGGCGGACAGCATCGACGTGTTCGACGATGAGCTGGTGCCGGTGGAAAAGGAGCACCACCAGGTGGACTGGGATGTGTCCGCGGCGGAAAAGGGCGGCTATCCTCATTTCATGTTCAAGGAGATCATGGAGCAGCCCGAGGCCATCCGCAAGACGGTCTCTCCCCGGCTCCGGGACGGCCGGGTGGTGCTGGACGATTTCCATATGACGGCGGAGGAGGTACGGGACGTCTCCCGGATCTTCATCATCGCCTGCGGCTCTTCCTACCATGTGGGCATGGTGAGCAAGTATAACTGGGAGCGTCTGCTGCGCCGGCCGGTGGAGGTATGTCTTGCCTCGGAGTTCCGGTACAGCGACCCGTTGGTGGACGATCACACGCTGGTCATCGTCATCAGCCAGTCCGGCGAGACGCTGGACACCATGGCCGCCATGCGGGAGGCCAAGCGCCGGGGCGGCCGGACGCTGGCCATCGTGAACGTGGTGGGCAGCTCCATCGCCCGGGAAGCCGATGACGTGCTCTATACCTGGGCCGGCCCGGAGATCGCCGTGGCCACCACCAAGGCCTATTCCACCCAGCTGGTGCTGATGGATCTGGTGGGGCTGTATCTGGGCGATCTGCTGGGCACTGTGGAGCCCGAGGAGTACCGTGCCATCGTGGAGGCTGTGGAGCGGCTGCCGGAGCAGATGCAGGAGTGGCTGACCCATGTGGAGGATGTGCAGTATTTTGCCTCCCGCTACTTCAATCACGGCTCCATGTTCTTCATTGGCCGCAACCTGGATTACGCCATGGGCCTGGAGGGCTCCCTCAAGCTCAAGGAGATCAGCTATATCCACTCGGAGGCCTATGCCTCCGGCGAGCTCAAGCACGGCACCATCTCCCTGATCGAGCCGGGGACGCTGGTGGTGGCCCTGGGCACCTACGCGCCGCTGTTTGATAAGTTCATCAGCAATGTGGTGGAGGTGAAGGCCAGGGGCGCCGAGGTCATGGCGCTGACCACGGAGGATTTCCGGGAGAAGATGGGCAAAACGGCGGATGCCGTGGTGACCGTGCCAAATACCCACCCCATTCTGCAGCCCTCTTTGGGCGTGGTGCCGCTGCAGCTGTTTGCCTACTATGTGGCGCTGCAGCGCGGCTGCGACATTGATAAGCCACGTAACCTTGCCAAGAGCGTCACTGTGGAATAAGCGCCCGATCCGCCCCATGCCGCAAGGCATGGGGCGTTTTTTCCAAATATTTGACCAATTTCCTGCCTATGGGGACGCCGGACGGCAATTTCCGGGGAATCGGTCACTTTTTCTCGCTGCGGAGCGTTGACACGATTGACGGCGGTATGGTACTATGTAAACCGAAAACCACTGGTTCCCGCCGGCGGCAGACGCTGGCGGGAACTTTTTTCGGGATTATCCCGTCGAACCTTGTCGAGATACATCAGCAGAGAGGAGCAGCCATGTATAAAAGACGTTTTTTCGCCTCACTCACCGCGCTGGCGCTGGCGGCGGGCCTTGTGATGACTCCGGCGAACGCCGCTTTCACCGATACCCAGGGCCACTGGGCCGAGGACGCCATTACCAAGTGGAGTGAGGAATACGGACTGATCACCGGTTACGAGGACGGCACGTTCCGGCCCGATAACTCCATCACCCGCGGCGCCTTTGCCGGGATTTTGGACCGTTTCCTGAAATATACCGCCGTGTCTCCGGCCGCCACGTTCTCCGATACGGCCGGCACCTACTGGGAGACCTCCATTTTGAAGCTCCACGCGGCGGGCGTGTATCTTGGCACGGACGGCGCTGCCCTGCCGGGCAACTCCATTACCCGCCAGCAGGCAGTGACCATGATCGCCCGGGCGTTTGATATTACCGGCACATCCACCGCGCTGCCCTATGCCGATGCCGGGCAGATCGCCTCCTATGCCCAGGCGCCCATTGCGGAGATGACGGCCCGGGGCTATATCACGGACTGCGCCGACGGCAACTTCCGCCCCACGGACCCCATCACCCGGGCGGAGATCGTGAACATCATGAACAACATGGTGCAGGTGCTCATTCAGGATACCCAGGTCTACACAGGCAACATCCCCGGCACGGTGCTCATCAACTCTTCCCAGGGTGCCTATCTTACCAACATGCACATTACCGGCGATCTGATCCTGGCACCCGGCGTGGAGGATACGGTGACGCTGGAGGACGTGATCGTGGATGGCGAGATCCGCAATTTCAGCCCTGTCACACCGACCATCACTTCCGCTACGGACCCGGATGAACCCCAGGAGAATCCGGAGGAGCCGGAGCAGGGCGAAGACGGACAGGGCGGCGGTACATCCACTTCTGGCATCCGGCCCCAGGATGTGTATACGCCCGGAGAGACCACCGGAGAATATATCCAGTACAGCGGCAAGTCCTACCCGGTGTACGCGGACGCCGAGCCCATCTCTCTTTATAATGGGGACTTTTACTGGGAGGGCGACCGGCTGGTATATACGGGACGGGAATTCGATACCCGCTTCGGCATCGACGTGTCCGCCTACCAGAATCGGGCCAGCCAGAACCAGACCATTGACTGGGAGGCCGTAGCCAATGACGGCGTGGAGTTTGCCATGGTGCGGGTAGGCCTGCGAGGCTACTCCAACGGCAATCTCCTCTCCGATGCGTTCTACCGCCAGAATATCGAAGGGGCCATGGCGGCCGGCATCGAAACGGGCGTCTACTTCTTTGCTCAGGCCATTACCGTGGAGGAGGCCATCGAGGAGGCGGACTTCGTCATCAGCCTGCTGGACGGCATGGAGATCGACGGGCCCGTGGCCTATGACTGGGAGATGCATGACTCCACCTATCGGGTCTACGGCACCACGCCGGAGATGGCTACCGCCTGCGCTGTGGCGTTCTGCCAGCGGATCGAGGAGGCGGGCTACGAGGCCATGGTGTACGCGGGGCAATATGTCAGCTATATCAAGTACGACCAGGGCGCCCTGGCACCGTATCTCTATTGGTATCCCGAGTATAAGAGCACGTCTTCGGAAAAGCTCTATCCCACCTCCTATTATCAGATGGATTACTGGCAGTTCTCCAGCAGCTGCACCATCGACGGCATCGGCGGAAAGGTGGACGCCAACATCCAGTTTATCCGATAAAAAAAGAGCCGCCCGGCTGGGCGGTTCTTTTTTTATTATGATGCGGCGCGCTGTGCCTTTTCGGCAGGGGAGGGGCGCTGGGAGAGCACCACACCTGCGGTGATGAGCACCGCGCCCAGCAGTGCCAGGGGGGAGATGGGCTCATCCAGGAAGATCCGGGCGGCCACGATGGTGATAAAGGGCATCAGATAGATAAAGGTATTGGTGGTGACCACGCCCAAAAGGCGGAAGGCCTTGTTCCACAGGACGAAGCAGAGGGCACTGCCAACCAGACCCAAAAAGAGGAAGTTTGCCACACCGGAAACCGTCAGCAGCGGCGCCGTGGGATAGGGGACGCCCTCCGCGGCCACCAGCGGCAGCGCGGTGACGATGCCCCAGAACATGGTGCGGCGGGTGACGAGAATGGAATCCAGCCCCCGGCTGGCCCGGCGCAGCAGTACGGAGTAAATGGCCCAGCACACGGCGGCGGCCAGGGCCAGCAGGTCGCCCCGGGGGTTGAGCTTGAGGACGAACGTGCCGTTGCACACCACCAAAATCACACCGGAAAAGGCCACCAGGAACCCGGCCAGAGTGGAGACGCGGAACCGCTCCTCTCCGGCGAAGTGAGCCAAAATAGCGGTGAAGATGGGTGCGGCAGCCACAATGATGCTCACATTGGAGGCCAGCGTATAGGAAAGGGCAGTGTTTTCTGTGTAGAAATAGGCGGTGCAGCCCAGAAGCCCCAGCAAAAAGAATATGCCCTCCTGCTTCAAGGTCAGGGTCAGGCGCTTTGGCCGCAGCAGCCACAAGGCGCAGTAGGCCAGGATGAAGCGGGTGAGCATGATCTGGGCGGGAGTGTAAAACTCCAGCAGCACCTTGCTGGAAATGAAGGTGGAGCCCCAGACCACCACGGTAAAGGCGGCAAAGCAATAGCCGGTGAGCCGGTTTTGATGTTTCATGATGTCCTCCTGCAATGGCTTTTCCAGCACATCATACCACGGCTGCGCTCTGCGGGCAAGCGGGGGAATGGAAAAAGCAGGGGCGAAAAGCATACTGCCTTTCGTCCCTGCTCTGCGCAGACAGGACGGCTTTACTTGCGGTTTTCCTTCTGGTTCTGGGTGCGGTTCTCGCGGGAGTCGCTGGTCTGCTTTTCCTTCTGCTGACGGCAGTTCTGGTTGTTTTCGCGATTCTGCATTGCCAATTCCTCCTTCTGCCTTGTTGAGGCACGGTAGTAGTATGGGCAGAAGTTCTGCTTCTATACCACAGAAAAAAATAAAAAGTAAAGAAAAAGGAGTTGACACCGGGAGAAGAAGCTGATATACTAATCCAGCAAAACAAAGAAGGCGCGCATCCGCCTCACCTCCAGCAATCGGGCAAAGAGGTCAACAACGTTGTAATCAAACCGCCGTATCAGGTGGTTTGTTGTTGCGCGGATGCCATCAGGTATCCGCGTTTTGTGATTTTAGGATGGAGGTGCTTCGACCATTAGCAAGCAAGTGCATGAACTGAATGAGGAGATCAACGACAAGGAAGTCCGGCTCATCGGGGCACAGGGCGAACAGCTGGGCATCATGGCGCCGGCGGAGGCGCTGCGGATCGCTGACGAGCAGGGACTGGATCTGGTCAAAATTTCCCCCCAGGCGGTTCCCCCCGTCTGCAAACTGATGAACTACGGCAAGTTCCGGTTCGAGCAGAGCAAGCGGGAAAAGGAAGCGAGAAAGAACCAGCATGTGGTTGAGATCAAGGAGATCCGCATGTCTCCGGGCATTGACGTTGGCGACTTCAACACGAAGCTCAAAAACGCCCAGAAGTTCATTGCCGACGGCAACCGCGTAAAAGTCTCCGTCCGCTTCCGCGGCCGCGAGATGGCCCATACCGACATCGGTAAGGATCTGCTGGACCGTTTTGCCGAACAGTGCGCCGAAACCGCCAATCTGGACAAACCCGCCAAGCTGGAGGGACGGATGATGTCCATCTTCCTCTCTCCCAAGACCGGCAAATAAAGAATTTTCAACGATACGGAAGGAGCAATCACGATGCCTAAGCTGAAAACCCATAGCGGTGCGAAGAAGAGATTCAACCTCACCAAGACCGGCAAGGTCAAGCGCGCCAAGGCCTTCAAGAGCCACATCCTCACCAAGAAGGATACCAAGCGTACTCGTCGTCTGCGTGCCGGCGGCTATGC
>CAUWEK010000034.1:0-15260 GCA_963557435.1 uncultured Dysosmobacter sp. | reverse complement strand
TGACCCGCAACGAGTTCCGCATTTTGCAGATGCTGCTGGAGCGCAAGGGCCAGACCGTCAGCCGGGAGGCGCTGATGACCCGGCTGTGGGAGTCCGACAGCTTCGTGGATGAAAACACCCTCACCGTCAACGTGGGCCGCCTGCGGCGCAAGCTGGAGGCGGCGGGCCTGCCGGATCTGATCCGCACCCGCAAGGGCGAGGGATACCGGGCGGAGGAATGAGCATGGTGCTTGCAGCGTATTTGAAACGGCAGCGGAAGCTCCTTTTGCTGCTGGCTGGGATCGCCGCCGTATTCGCGGCGGTGCTGTCTCTATATGATCTGCCGGTGGAGGCGGTGGGCTACGCGGCGCTCCTTTGCCTTGTTCTGGGCATTGTGCTGTTCATTCCGGGCTTTTGCCGCTTCCGGGCCCGGCACCAGACGCTGCGGCGCCTTTTGTCGCAGGCGGAGGAGCCGGTGCTGCCGCTCCCCCCTGCCGCGGATCTGCTGGAGGAAGACTATCAGGCGCTTTTGACCGCAGTGGCCGCCCACCGGACGAGGCTTTTATCCAGAGAGCGGGACAAGCTGGAGGACATGACCGACTACTATACTCTCTGGGCCCACCAGATCAAAACGCCCATGGCCGCCGCGAGCCTTCTGCTCCAGGAGGACCCGCCGCCCCGGGAAGCGCTGGAAGCAGAGCTTTTGAAGATCGGGCAGTATGTGGACATGGTACTGGGCTACCTGCGGCTGGACAGCGACTCCACCGACTACGTCTTTGAGGCAACCGACCTCAACGCCCTGGTGCGGCAGGCGGTGCGGAAATTTGCCCGCCTGTTCATTCTCAAGCACATCACCCTGGACTTTGGGGAGATGGACTGGACCGTCCTCACCGACGGCAAGTGGCTGTCCTTCGTGGTGGAGCAGCTCCTCTCCAACGCCCTCAAATACACCCCCGCCGGAGGCACCGTCCGCATTTTCAAGGACGGCCAGACCCTGGTGATCGCCGACACGGGCATCGGCATCCGGGAAGAGGACCTGCCCCGGATCTTTGAAAAGGGCTTTACCGGGTACAATGGCCGCACCGGGCAAAAGTCCACCGGCATCGGACTGTACCTGTGCCGCCGGGTGACGGAAAAGCTGAACCACGACCTGACCATCGTCTCCCGCCCCGGTCAGGGCACCATCGCCCGGCTGGATCTGAGCCGCAAGCCCCGGGTCATGGAGTGATTCCTTACAAAACTGTAAGATACGCAGCCGGACTGTAAGCCAGGGAAATGGCGTTCAGTCCGGCTGTGCTGCTATACTGGACTCATCCCAAGCAAGGAGGCGTTTTCCATGGCACTGCTGGAAGTGCAGCATCTGCAAAAAATCTACACCACCCGCTTCGGCGGCAATCCTGTCCAGGCCCTCTCCAACGTGAATTTCTCCGTGGAGCCGGGCGAATATGTGGCCATCATGGGAGAGTCCGGTTCCGGCAAGACCACTCTTTTGAACATTCTGGCCGCCCTGGACCGGCCTACCGCAGGAGAGGTCTTTTTGAACGGCAAGGCCCTCTCCCAGATCCGGGAGCGGGACCTGGCGGCCTTTCGCCGGTCCCACCTGGGCTTCGTGTTCCAGGACTTCAACCTGCTGGACACCTTCTCCCTTCAGGACAACATCTTTTTGCCCCTGGTGCTGGCGGGAGAGGACTATCCCACCATGCAGAAAAAGCTCCGGCCCATCGCCGACCAGCTGGGCATCGGGGATATCCTGGCCAAATATCCCTACGAGGTCTCCGGCGGCCAGAAGCAGCGTGCCGCCGTGGCCCGTGCCCTCATCACCGACCCCCACATCATTCTGGCCGATGAGCCCACCGGCGCCCTGGACTCCCGGGCCTCGGACAACCTGCTGGACCTTTTCGAGCAGGTGAACGCCGCCGGGCAAACCATCTTGATGGTGACCCACTCGGTGAAGGCCGCCAGCCACGCCGGCCGGGTGCTGTTTCTCCGGGACGGGGAGGTATACCACCAGCTCTACCGGGGCAGCGAGAGCCGGGAGAGCCAGTTCCGCCGCATCTCCGATACGCTGACGGTCCTGGCGGAGGGAGGCGGCGCCCATGCGTAAGTCCGGCTTCTTTCCCCGGCTGGCCCTGGTGAACCTGCTGCGCAACGGCCGGTACTACGGGCCGTATCTGGTCTCCTGCGGCGGCACCGCCGCCATGTTCTACATTCTCCGCTACCTGACGGAAAGCGACATCGTCGCCTCCGTCCGGGGTGCCGCATATCTTCAAAGCCTCATGTTTCTGGGGTGCATCGTGGTGGCCCTCTTCTCCGCGGTGCTGCTGCTCTATGCCAACAGCTTCGTTATGAAGCGTCGGCAGCGGGAGCTGGGCCTTTACAACATCCTGGGGCTGGAAAAGCGGCACATCGCCCTGCTGTGCCTGTGGGAGACGGTTTACTGCGCCCTGGCCGCCGTTCTGGGGGGCCTGGCGGCGGGCATCCTCCTGAGCAAGCTGACGCTGCTGCTGCTTTTGCAGCTCTCCCGGCTGCCGGTGCAGTTCGGCTTTGAGATCAGTGTCGGCGGCATGGCCGACACCGCGCTGCTGTTTGCCGCGCTCTTTGCCCTGACCCTGGTATGGAATCTGGTGGGGATCGGCCGGGCCCGGCCGGTGGAGCTGCTCCACAGTGCATCCACCGGTGAGCGGGAGCCGAAAACCAGACGGCTTCTGGTGGTGCTGGGCCTGATGACCCTGGGCGGTGGCTACATTCTCTCCTGGAAGGTCCGCCATCCCACGGAGGCCCTGGTTTTCTTCTTCCTGGCGGTAGTACTGGTGATGATCGGCACCTACTGCCTGTTCACGGCCGGGTCCGTGGCCGTGCTGAAGGCCCTGCGGGCAAACCCCGGCTATTACTACCAGACCCGGCACTTTACCGCCGTGGCAGGCTTGCTGCACCGGATGAAGCAAAACGCCGTGGGACTTGCCAATATCTGCATCCTCTCCACCATGGTGCTGGTGACCGTGTCCTCAACCGTCACGCTCTATCAAAGCTGTGAGGAGACGTTGGACCAGATGTTTCCCTACGACATCCAGGTAGTCCAGTATCTCACCGGCTACGGTGAAGACGTGGAGCTGCCCCCATCCCAGCAGGTCCTGGAGCAGGCGGAAGAAATCACCTCCGCCTCAGGCTGTACCGCATCCCATTTCGGCTGGCTCAACCTGGTGGAGGGCCGGTGCTGGTACAGCGGCAACACCCTCCAGTGGGTGGAAGGCTCCGAGGTCCGCCTGCGGCTGATCACAGAGGCGGACTACCTCCGCTGCACCGGTCAGGAGACGGATCTGGCGGAGGACCAGGTCCTGGCATATACCACGGGCATCGACCTGCCGGATACCTTCTACATCGGCTCCCTGCCCTTTCATGTGGCCCAGCATCTGGAGGCGGATCTGCCGGTCAACGGCAGCGCATTCGTCAGCAGCGAAGTCGCTCTGGTGACGCTGGTGGTGGCAGACCGGGCCACCCTGGAAGCGGTCATGGCCCAGCCCTCCGGTGACCACTTTTCTGAAGAGTTTCTGGTCCAGATAAATCTGGACAGCTCGGAAGAAGCAAAGCTGGCTCTGTCAGAGGCGCTTTTGAACGGCATTTCCGGCGAAGGCATCGCCGTCAACAGCCGTCAGGACAATGAGGCGACCCTTTACACCATGTACGGCGGGTTCTTGTTTCTGGGCGTTTTTCTGGGACTGCTGTTTTTGCTGGCCACAGCCCTCATCATCTACTACAAGCAGATCTCCGAGGGGTACGAGGACCAGCGGCGCTATGCCATCCTGCGTCAGGTGGGCATGACGGACCAGGAGGTCCGCGCCTCCATCCACAGCCAGATCCTGCTGGTGTTCTTCCTGCCTCTGGGCACAGCGGGCATCCACACAGCAGCGGCCTATCCCATGGTCTCCAAGCTGCTGGAACTGTTCCAGCTGACCAATACCGCCCGCTACGCGCTGTGCGCAGCCGGGACCTTTGCGGTATTCGGCAGCGTCTACGTCCTGGTCTACGCGCTGACCGCCCGAGCCTACCACCGGATCGTGGCATAACCCCTCCTTACACCGGCGTATGCCGGGCGTGGGCATCTGAACAGAAAAAAGAACTGCGGAGGAGTTCCTCCGCAGTTCTTTTTTCGTATCTTTTTCCCTTCCCCGGAAGCCATCCCCGGTGTTTTTTCCCTGCTGGAGCGCCTTTTTTCCGAAAAAAACCGAAACGGCAACAAGTTGTGAACTTTCCGCTTGTAAGAAAAACATTTTTTTCAAAAAAAGAACGATCCACCGATCATTTTTGTTATAAAGCGCCATTTTATGCGGCAACATCTTGTGAATGATATTCGATATTCAAATGGAGCAATGCAAAATTGTATGATGAGGCCATAAGGAAGCTTGCCGTTTTTGTCGTCAGAAAGAAAGGATGTGTACTATGGGAAAAATTGAGGAGCTACGGGAGCGGCGCGCAAAAATCTATCTGGGCGGAGGCGTCAAAGCCATTGAAAAGCAGCATGCCCGGGGAAAGCTGAGCGCTCGGGAGCGCATCGACGCCCTGCTGGACCCCGGTACGTTCGTGGAGCTGGGCACCTTTGTCAAGCACCGCTGCCATGTTCTGGGGATGGAGAACAAGGAGACTCCGGGTGAAGGCGTGGTGGCCGGACACGGCCTCATCAACGGCAGAACCGTCTATATCTACTCCCAGGATTTTACCATTCTGGGCGGCGCAGTAGGCGAAATGCATGCAGCGAAAATCATCGCTGTGCAAGAGCTGGCCATGAAGACCGGGTGCCCGCTGATCGGCCTGATCGACTCCGGCGGCGGACGGCTGCACGAAGGCGTCAACACCGCTTCCGGCTATGGAAAGATTTTCACCCGAAACGCCTGGGCATCGGGAAACATCCCCCAGATTTCCGTGATTCTAGGGCCCTGCGCCGGAGGTGCGTGCTACTCCCCGGCCCTGACGGACTTCATTCTCACCGTGGATAAAATCAGCCAGATGTACCTGACCGGCCCCGTGGCCGTGGAGCAGGCCACCGGCGAGAAAGTGGATCAGGAGACTCTGGGCGGCGCCATGACCCACAGTACCACCAGTGGCGTGGCCCACTTCATCGATCAGAGCGAGGCGGACTGCTTCGCCCGCGTGCGCAGACTGCTGGACTATCTCCCACAGAACTACCGGGAGATGGCGCCGGAGATCGCTCCCACCGACGACCCGGACCGGACGGACGAGGGATTGAACACCATCATCCCCGACAACAATCGTCTCCCCTACGATGTAAAGGATGTCATCACTTCCCTGGCGGACAACGGCGAGTTTCTGGAGAGCATGCCGCTGTTTGCAGACAACATCGTCACCGGCTTCATCCGCCTCAATGGTGTGAGCACCGGCGTGGTCGCCAACCAGCCCATGAGTATGGGCGGCTGTCTGGACGTAGACGCCTCCGACAAAAGCGCCCGGTTCATCCGCACCTGTGACAGCTTCAATATTCCCTTGCTGACCCTGGTGGATGTTCCCGGATTCCTGCCCGGCACGGACCAGGAGTACAAGGGCATTATCCGCCACGGCGCAAAGCTTCTGTATGCATACAGCGAGGCCACAGTACCCAAAGTCACCGTCATCATGCGCAAATCCTACGGCGGATCCTATAACGCCATGTGCAACAAGGAGGCTGGCGCGGACGTGGTCCTGGCCTGGCCCAACGCCGAAATCGCCGTCATGGGTGCCGCAGGGGCCGTAAACTTTGTGTTCCGGAAGGAGATCAACGAGGCTGAGGATCCCGCAGCCATGCGGGCCCAGAAGATCAAGGAATACGAAGCCGCCTATTCCAACCCCTACTATGCGGCCTCCTTCGGCTATGTGGACGATGTGATCGAGCCCAAGGACACCCGGGCCCGCATCATCCGGGAGTTCCGGGCCCTGCGCGGGAAGGAGGAGTTCCGGTATCCCAAAAAGCACAGCAATATCCCCCTTTGATCCATCCCCCCACCGCCGACATTGAGAAGAAAGGATTGATACTATGGAAATGAGAACCATGCTCAGCGGCATCAAAGTGATCGACCTGTCCCGCAATCTAGCCGCCCCCTTCTGCACCATGATCCTGGCAGACCTGGGTGCCGAGATCATCAAGGTCGAGTCGCCCAAGGGTGACGACGCCCGTACATACGGTCCGTTTATCAACGGCAAGAGCGGCTATTTCATGAGCATCAACCGCGGCAAGAAGTCGGTGACCCTGGATCTGAAGAACCCAGATGACAAAGCCAAGCTGGCCCAGCTGCTGCAAGACGCCGACGTCATGGTGGACAATTTCCGCCCCGGTGTTCTGGACCGTATGGGCATTACCGAGGAGTGGGTCAACAGCATCAACCCCTCTTTGATCTTTGCCTCCCTGACCGGCTTCGGTCAAACCGGCCCCTACCGGAAAAAGGCCGCTTATGATATGGTGGTACAAGGCTATGGCGGAATCATGAGCATCACCGGTCAGGTGGGCGGTGAGCCCACCCGCGTGGGAGCCTCCATCGGTGATCTTGCCGCCGGCCTGTATGCGGCCATCGGCATTCTGGCAGACCTGTACGCCAGGCAGAACACCGGCCTGGGCGACCGGCTGGATTTCTCTATGATGGACTGCCAGGTGGCCCTGCTGGAAAACTGCATGATCCGCTATATCGGCACTGGAAAGATCCCCGGCCCTATCGGCAACCGCCATGCCTCCATCACTCCCTTTGAAATGTTCCCCACCGCAGACGGCAATGTGATCATCTGCGCCGGCAACACCAAGAACTGGACCGACATGTGCAACGCCATGGGTATCCCGGAGCTGATCGACGACGAGCGTTTCAACAGCAACGACAAGCGGAACAAAAACCACGATGTGCTGCGGGACCTGATGGTAGACGTGCTGAAGACCCGCACCACCAAGGAGTGGATCGCCATTTTTGAAAACGCCGGCGTTCCCTGCGGTCCTGTCAACAATATTGCCGACGTCATGGAGGACGAACAGGTGAAGGCCCGGAACATGATCGTTTCCATCGAATACCCCGGCGTGGGTGTGGTGAAGGCTCCCGGCTGCCCCATCAAGAGCCGCGAATACACCATCGATCCGAAGATCCCCGCCCCTGATCTGGGCGCTAACAACCAGGAATTCTTCGGCTGAACCCACACGCTTCGGAAGGCAGCGCGTTTTCTTCCATACTCTTACAATTTAGGTAAAAAAAGAAAGTGAGGGGATCTATGTGGCAACCGTTTCTCTGATTGCATTATTGGTGTGTATTGTAGTAGCATTTATTAAGAAGATCAACGCGGGCATTCTGGCCATTCCTCTGGCGTTTATCGTAGGCGTGTACATGATGGGCATGAGTTCCAAGGAGGTCATCGCCGGATTCCCCACCTCTCTGGTATTCACCCTGCTGGGCATCATGTTCATTTTCGGCATTGCCACCTCCAACGGCACCCTGGATAAAATTGCCGAACTGATCACCAACCTGGCCGGCTCCAGAGTGAAGCTGATTCCCTATGTGTTCTATTTCTTCGCCGTGGCGGTTTCCTGCTGCGTAGGCGGCATCATCGGCGGCTCCCTTGTCTGCCCCATCGCCATGAAAGTGGGCAAGCGGGAGGGCATCCCCGACTACCTGACCGGTACCGCCGTCATCTTCGGTGTGCAGGGCGGCGCCATGACCTCCATCGCGGCAAACGGCGTCATTGCGCTGGGGCTGATGAATGAGATCGGAATGGACGGCCGCGTACTGCCCCTGTGGCTGCACATGATGCTCTCCGCCCTGATCTGCTTTACCGTCTGCTATCTGGTGGGCGGCGGGCTGAAGCTTGCGCCACTGCCCCTGCAGGAAAGCGGACACGCCAAGATCACCTTCGACCGCAAGCAGAAAATCACCATGGTGGCCCTTTTGGTTCTGATCGTATCCACTGCCATTTTCAAAACCGATGTGCCGCTGACCGGCTTCACCGTGGGCGCCATTTTGATCCTGCTGGGCTGCGGCGACGCCAACGAGGCCATCAAGCAGATCTCCTGGACCACCATCATGCTGCTGGCCGGCGTGTCCATGCTGGTGAATGTCATCACCGTGGCCGGCGGCATCGACGCCGCCTCCGCCTGGCTGGCTTCCATTATGACGCCCGCCACCGCTGACAGCATCATGATCCTTACCAGCGGCGCCATGAGCGCAGTGTCCAGCGCCACGGGCGTGGTCATGCCCACCCTGATTCCCACCGCACCGGAAATCGCGGCCCAGATGGGCGGAACGGTGAGTGTGGCCTCCATTGTCTCCAGCATCGTCATCGGTGCCAATATCGTCCCTATCTCCCCGCTATCCACTATGGGCGGCATCGCCATGGCCTGCTCCAACGAGGGAACAGACAAGAGCAAGCTGTTCAACAGCTTCCTGCTCTCTGCCATCCTCGCCGTGGTTGGCTGTGCAGTGCTGGCTCTGACCGGTTTTTACAAGCTGTTTTGGTGATCCCGCAGTCTGCTTCCATGCCCGGGCCGGGTCACCGGGCAGCTTGCACCGGTGGCCTGGCCTCAACCTCAAGAAAGGAAGCACATTATGGATCGGATTGAACGACGCCGGTATCAGATCCTGCAGCGGATCGCCGCCGCAGGGCGGTTCATCTCCAGCGCAGAAATTGCCTCGGCTCTGAAAATCTCGGCCAAGACGGTTCGCTTGGATATTGCCGCCTTGTCCGAACAGATGGGCCAATACGGCATCCACATCCAGAAAAAGACGGGGCAGGGCTATTGCATGGACCCTGTCAGCGCCGCCAGATTCCAGCGCATGGGCGCCAAGGGCATGGAGGCGGACCGGATCCCGGTGAAGAATCAGCGTATCCACTACCTCACCCAGCGCCTGCTGGCCGCCGACAGCTATGTGAAAAGCGCAGATCTGGCAGACGAGCTGTTTGTCTCCCAGACCATTATCAGCGCGGAGCTGCAGTCCGTGCGGAAGTTTCTGGACGGCTACGGCCTGCGGATTGAAAGCGTCCCCGGCTACGGGCTCCAGATCCAGGGGCCGGAGCAATATATCCGCTCCTGCATGATCCACGAGTTCGCGCACAGCCGGCTGGAGGTGGACACGCTCTATACGGTAGCCGGTTTCAACGCCATGTTCCGGATGGACATGGGGGTCTATGACCGCATCAGCCGGACCGTGGAGGACGTGTTGGCCAATCCGGAAAAGAAGCCCTATTTCATTTCCAAAAACCACATGAGCCGGATCGCCCTGGCCATCTGTCTTGCTGTCAACCGCAGCAGCAGGCCCATGCACTTTTCCAACAAGGAGATCTACGAGAGCAAAGTCCTGCGCTCCTACCAGGCCGCCTGCGATGTGCTGCGGCTGGTCAGCGACTTTCTGGGCACGGAATTTTCGGAGCCGGACCGAATCTATCTGGCAAACCTGATCCTGGGGTACCGGACCTTCCTTCGATACGACGAAGTGGCCGTCAAGGAAAATTTCTACCGGGCCATGAATTTCGCCAATGAGGCCATCATGCAGCTGTTTTCCCGCTACGGCGTCAAAGAATTCGTATATGACCGGGAACTGAAGGAGCGGGTGGCCCTGTACCTTCTGCCCATGGAGGCCCGCATGGTCACCCACATGCTGCTGGAGGACATCATCAGCCGGGAAATGAGCCGAAATTTCATTCTGGCCCGGGAATTCGCCATCTACGTGGGCGCGCTGCTGGAGAAGAACTACCGCTGCGTCCTGCACCACAGCGAGATCGACCGGCTGGCCATGGTATTTCTGCCCAGTATCCCCAAGATCCGCAGCAACGTGCGGCAGGGCTGCACCGTGGCTGTGATCTCCCAGGAATACTCCAGAGACATCGCCATGTCCATTGCACAGCGTTACCTGAACTGTTGTGAGGGACTGGCCCGGCAGGTCATTGCCTACGAGAGCTATCAGATCCAGGATGTGGTGAACAGCAAGTGCGACCTGCTGCTCACGGACATCCCCGCAGAAGCTTTTGCCGGCTTCCCGGGAGACATCCTTTACTATTCCTTCAGTCTTTCCTCGGAAGACCAGGCCACGCTGATGAACTGGTACCACGGGAAAGAGGCCGTCTGGTCCCAACTGAAGACGTTTTTCCACCCCAGTTTGTACTTTCAAAACTGCAGCGCCGCCTCCAAAAGCGACGTGATCAAGCTGGTGGCAGAGCGGCTGCTGGCCGCCGGCTACACGGATGTCTCCATCTGCGCCGATCTCAACCGGAACAGCCGCCGGCGCTTTACCGTGACCAACAACGGCATCGGCTTTGTCAAGACCCTCTATACCTACGGCGAATGGTCCTTCTGCGCGATCTTCCAGTTTCAAAAGCCTGTTGTCTGGGAGGGAATCTTACTGCAAACGCTGTTCGTTCTCAGCACAGGCAGCGCCGAGCCATCCGACTTTTTGCTGTTCAACGGATGGATGGAGGCGCTGCTCAAGGACGAAAACTGCCCCCTATCCGCAAAGGGAGCCCTGCCCTAGGAACAACTGATGGAGTTTCTCCACGATTATTATATGCGGCACTGACTCCCTCCACCGAAAAGAAAGAAGAGTCATCAATATGAATGTTTATCTGTACACCCTGGCGGCCTATGCAGCTACCGTTGTAATCTCCCTGGCCGTCGTAGGCGTGATCGTCCTGGTCAACAAGGTGTTTTCTGAAAAGGAAGGTGAGAACAAGGCATGACGGAGTTGCTTGCCCAGCTCTTCCCCGGCATCAGCACCTTTTTCGCCCTGGAGCCCGTGGTGGCTTTTGCGCGGATCCTTCTGCTCGTACTGGGTTTCATTCTGGCGTACTTCGGCTTCAAGCGCACGCTGGAGCCGCTGATCATGGTCCCCATGGGTATTGCCATGATGGCCGTCAACGCCGGCATGCTGTTTCTCAGCAGTGGAGAAGTCGGAAACATGTTCATTGCTCCGCTGGTGTCCGACGCAGTGAGTCTGGTGGATATCATGCAGGTGAACTTCCTGCAGCCCATCTACAATCTGACATTTTCCAACGGTCTGATCGCCTGCCTGGTATTCATGGGCATCGGCGCCCGCAGCGAGATCAGCTATCTGCTGGCAAAGCCCTGGAGTTCCATGATCATCGCCATCTTCGCCGAGATGGGCACATTCGTGACGCTGGTAGTGGGCATCAAAGTGTTCGGCCTGGCCCCCGGTGCCGCCGCAGCCATCGCCACCATCGGCGGTGCGGACGGACCCATGGTCCTGTTCACCTCTTTGATGCTGGCCCCGGAGCTGTTCGTTCCCATTTCCATCATCGCATATCTGTACCTGAGCCTGACCTACGGGGCCTATCCGTTCCTGATCAAGGCCATGATCCCCAAAAAATACCGGGGCATCGACATGTACGTGGAAGTTCCCGAGGTCTCCCAGCGTTCCAAATTCATCTTCATCGTGGTGGTGAACTTCGTTCTCTGCCTGCTGCTGCCGGTGGCTTCTCCCCTGATCTTCTCCTTCTTCATCGGCATGGCCGTCAAAGAGGCGCAGATCAACCGCTATACAGAACTGCTGGAAGAGGGGCTTTCCTACTTTGCCACCTTCTTCCTGGGCGTCATTTTGGGCGTCTTGTGCGAGGCATCCACCATCTTGAATCCCACTGTACTGGTCATTCTGGTCCTGGGGATCCTGGCGCTGGCCATCTCCGCCGTGGGCGGCCTGCTGGGCGGCCTTTTGATGTACTGGGTCCACAAACGGAAAAACGAGGATTTCAATCCTGTGACGGGCATCGCCGGCGTCTCCTGCGTGCCCTCCACCGCCAAGCTGGCTCAGCACGCGGCCATGGAGGAAAACCCCTTTGCCATGATCATCCCTGTGGCCATGGGCGCCAACATCTCCGGCGTCATCACCTCAGCCATTGCCGCCGGTATTTTCGTCAGTACCATCAACCTGCTGTAAGATCACTTTTCAATGGTTCTTTTCCCTTGTAACAACAGATCACAAGTATGGAGGTATTTTATGGAAATCAAAGCTCGTATTCCCGGTTCCATTCTCGCTGTTAATGTAAAGGTAGGCGACAGCGTGAAGGCACGCGCCATCCTGGGCACCCTGGAAGCCATGAAAATGGAGCAGCCCATCGCCTGCCCCATCGATGGCACCGTGACTGCCGTCCATATCCAGCCGGGAGACAAGGTCAAGACCGGCGCGGTCATGATCGTGGTCGAGTGAGTTTCCCCAGCCGCAACAAGTTACCGGAAAAACGCCAGGGCGGACGGTCCTTTTTGGGATCGTCCGCCCTGGCACTCGCTTTTCTTCCACGATCCGGCATTCGCTCCGCAAGCTCCCGCGCCGGGCCGTGTCCTCACGCTACTGATACCGGTACTGCTCCTCGGCGTAGCGGTCCACGCACCGCAAAAACAGCTCCTGGCTGCGAAACTCCAGCTTTTGGAATCCCGCCTCATGGTGAAAGGAGACGATCTTCCGCTCCGGACAGACCCATATCCGCCAGGGGCCACTGGGATCAGTCTTTTCCATAGGCTTCTCCTTTCTTTTTACAGGGCAAAGCCCTCCGCGGCCTCTGGATCTTCCTCCGGGTCCACACCCTCCCGGCGCAGCTGCTCCTGCAATTGCTCCTGCCGCTCCGATTCTGTCAGCAGATACTCGGTAAATTCCGGGTCCAGGGTATCCGGCCAGGTCTCCACGATTGCCCCGCCCACCATGTCGTAGACCGTGTAGGGCTTTTCCGGCCAGCGGGTGCGGACCAGCAGCTCCGTGACGCCGTCGCCGTCCCAGTCTACTGCAGCAAAGGTTAGACAGTCCCTCACCGTCAGCAACAGCTCCGTGTTCCAGGTCTTTCCGTCTCCCCGCCAGAAGTTGTAGGTGTAGAGAAAACCGTCCCCGATGGGATAAGGGTAAATGGCCCGGTACTCAAATGCCACGTCATAATAGCCAAACAGGGCGTCTCCGGTCTCCGGGTTGTAGTCCAGTCCCATGGCGTTGCCCATCTGGTCCATTTCGGAGCCGATGGAAAGCTTGCTGGTTCCAGAGCAGGCGGTGACGGTGCCCTCATAGGTCAGCCGGTTCCAGCGGCACTCCAGCGCATAGACCACCGCTCTCCCGTACTCGTTCTCCATCGTGGTGCCGTCAAAGTCCACATCCCCTTCACACCGGAGCTTGAGCAGGTGGTCTCCCTCCTGCACATAGAAGTAGTTGATCCCGTCCACGGTCTCCTTCAGCACCAGCTCCCGGGTAATAGTTTTCGTCACATGCAGGGCGCTGTAAGCGATCACCGCCCCGGTCACCGCCAGCAGTACCAGCACGCCGGCCAGCCGGCCCCAGGACCGCCGCCGCTCCCGCTGAAGGCTCTCGCCCGAAATGGTCAGCAGATTTTTCATAGGATCCTCCTCTCCGTGGTCTGCGGCCTGCCGGCGGCAGGCCATCAGCTCCTCCACCCCCAGTCCCAGAGCCAACGCCAGGGGCTCCAGCAGCGTCACGTCCGGGTAGCTGAGCCCCCGCTCCCACTTGCTGACCGCCTTGTCGGTCACATGGAGGCGCTCGGCCAGTTCCCGCTGGGTCAGCCCCTCCTCCCGGCGGCACTCGCCGATAAAGGTGCCCAGCCGTTCTTTGTTCATGTCCATCACCTCTTGGGCAAAAGTGTACTGCGCACCGATCGAAAAGGCAACCGACCAGCGGTAGAGTCCCCCGGAAATGGGCGGTAACGGCCTTTACTGAGCAGCTCGGCAATCATTTGTGGTCCGTTTGAGACTTTTTCGTGGTTTTCAAAGTATTATAGGTGAAAAGCTTTTCAAGAAGATCAGGACAGGAGACAAAATACCATGCGGACAGAGCAGGAATTTCATGCGGCAGCGGAGCAATACCTGACCATGGTCTACCGCATCGCCTTGAACTGGTTCGGCTGTGTCCACGATGCGGAGGACGCGGCGCAGGAGGTGATGCTGCGGCTGTGGAAGGCAGAGTCCGTGCCGACGGATGAGGCGCACCTGCGGCACTGGCTGGTGCGGGTGACGGTGAACGTTTGCAAGGACCTTTCCCGTCCGCCCTGGCGCTTCCCCTTTGTCTCCCTGGCAGATGTGCCGGAGCCGTACGTATCGGAGCCGGAGTACCAGGGGGTACTGGAGGAGATCATGCGCCTTCCGAAAAAGTACCGCATCCCCCTGTATCTCTACCACTACGAGGGATATTCCATCAAAGAGATCGGAGAATTGCTGAAGCTCAATCCGTCCACAGTCAGGACCAGACTGGCAAGGGCGCGGGAGAAGCTGAAATCCCAACTGGAGGAGGGTGACCAATGAGGACCCCATATCAAAAAGCGTTTGACCATGTCACCGCCTCCGAACGGCTGAAAGAGGAGGTGCTGGACATGACCAGACACGAAAAACAGACCCTGTGCAGACGTATTCCCAAATTTGCCCTGATCGCCGCGGTGATCGCCCTGCTTCTGGCCGGGACGGCTCTGGCGGTCAATATACCGCAGCTTCAGGACTGGTTCCGGCAGTATTGGGAGGACGCCACCGGAGCCGACGCCCTGGCTCCGCAGCAGGAAGATCTTCTGAACGGCCTGACCCAGTCTGTGGACGCCGCGGCGGAAATGGAGCCGGCGGCGCAGCCTGGCACCGCTGTGGCGGAGTCCCCAGATGTCCGTCCCACCGGGGCGGCAGATGGCGGGCAGGCCCCGGCCGCATCTCCGGAAACGGCGGTGACGGTGTCCCTGGACTCTGTGGCTGCGGGCGAGAACAGCCTTTGGATGCTGGTCCATGTCACTGGAAGCTATGAGCCGGAAACCATGTACACTTTTGAGAAAACGACCTTGAACGGCGCACCGGAAAAAACATTTTCAGAGCTGGGCATTGCCGTAGGCGGAGGGATCAAATACGAGCGCAGCGGCAGCCAGATCCTGTCTGACGACAGTTTGCAGATCATGATCCGTTATCAAAGTCCAGACCCCACCGCGGATCTGACCCAGGGAGGAACCTACCAGCTCCATCTGGAAAACCTGATGATGGAAAACGAGCTGGTGCAGGAAGGCCAATGGGACCTTTCCTTTACGCTGGATGAAACCACGGCGCTGTCCACAGTGGAGCTGGACCACGTCAGCCTGCCGGTCTCCGGCCTGGAGGGTGTGGATTCTGTGGACTTTGAGGAGGTTCGCGTCACATCCACCGGGGTCAAGCTGGTGTGCCGGCCCTCCTGCGCGGGATACAGTCTGTGGCCAGATGTGGCGCTGATCCTGGCGGACGGAACGGAAATCCCCTGCGATGGAGCCAGGGCCAATTGGGAAGGAGAACCAGATGTAAGCCGCTGGATCGCCAACTATTCCTG
>CAUWEK010000033.1:0-15599 GCA_963557435.1 uncultured Dysosmobacter sp. | reverse complement strand
TGCCGCCGCCCAGCCGGGCAGCGGCACCTTGCTTTTTTCTATTCTTCGTTTTTCAGGATGAACTGATATTCCGCCTGATAGCGGGTGCCATCCTCCCCTGCAAGCGTTGCCCGAACGATATACCGGGCCTGCTGTACCGTCACCGGCACCACCGTGTCCTGGGCATCCATGGTCAGCGTATAGGCCTTCCCTTCGGAAAGAGGAACCACCTCCACAGTGAAGTCCTCTGCCGGCAGCCAGAAAAAGTCCAGCTCCATCCAGGTGACCGCTCCATTGCTAAAGCCTGACAGGTACTCCGGATCCACATCCTCCTGCATCAGCAATTTTTCCTGATTGAGGTCGATGAGTTCCATCAGTGTGGCGGTAAAGCTCATCGAAAACAGGTCCCCCTCCGGGGCGGACTCCATGCATCGCACCGTAAGTTCCGGCTGTCGCAGCAGCAGTGTGTCCAGGTAATCCCAATCGATGCTTTCGGGCAAATACTTATACTTCGGCAATCCACCATTCGGAGGCCAGAACTCCATGAGATCCTCTGCCAGGTAGACTCGCTCCGGCAAACCGACCTCCTTGAACCGCAGCGACCAGGTATCACGGGGATACTGGTATTTCCCCATCACATCAGCGGTAGGCAGGTCCGATAGATACGTCCGAAATGCGGCATCATCCAGACAGATGTATGGCTCCCACAGGCCATGGATCTGCCGCTCCACATCTTTGATCTGATATGCCGTATCCGGCTCCGACCAGATCTGATCGCCCACGGTACCGCTGTCCACCGCCAGGGAGACATAGCCGCAGCTCATGCACAGGATGAAAAACACCAGTCCCACCGTCAGGGCTCCGGAAGTGCGGCGCAGAGGGTGCACGATGCCCCGGAGCCGGTAGCGCAGGGCTTTGGACGAGGCGGACAGGCATGTGGTGAAGCCCCGCTCGTCCCCGGCGGTGTCCAGCAGCAGCGATGCATATCGGCGCCGCTCTGCCTCGTCCAGCTCCGCCGCCACAGCCTCGTCGCAGCTGAGCTCCAGATCGTCGGCACTTTTCCGCATGGCCACCCACATCAGCGGGTTGAACCAGCAGATGGCCGTGCAGAATGCCAGGAAAAACTTGCCCCAGGCGTCCATGCGGCTCAGGTGGACGATCTCATGACGGAAGATCAGCGCCAGCTCCTCCTGGGAGTAGGTCCGCTCCGGCAGCACCACCCGGGTGGTACGGGGCCACAGACCGATGGAAAGCGGCGTGGTGGCCTGGGGAGAGATCACCAGCTTCCACTTGGGCTTTTTCACGTTGGCCCGTTCCAATTCCTCTCTCCATTGGGCCAAAAGCGCCTCCCCGGGTTCCTGGGCCTCCCGCAGCAGCCTTCGGCGGAATATCAGATGGGAGAGGATCTTCCACCCCATCACCACGATGGCACCTGCCAGCCATATAAGACTCAACGTCCGCAGCAGTCCCGCAGAAGCATGCAGCACCAGACGGGGGCGGACGAGTTCCATGAGGCCGTTAAAGGCAATGTACAGGTAATTGGGTACCAGCCACAGCATGGCGCAGGCCACGGCACTGATGCGCCGCCGCAGCAGCGGCAGCACCGACAGCAGCACAGCGTAGTACAGGCAGATCTGTAAAAAGATGCAAAAGCATATGGACAGGATGTTCTGGAGCATTTCCTCGCTCCCGAACGCAGCGCTCAGCCCACCCAGACTCACCAGATACAATGGTAAAACATAGCCCACAATCAGTGGGCGATAGCGCTGCTTGTTTTCCTCCGGATATGCACCATTCGCTTCCACTGTGTAGACCACATAGGCCATGGCACCACTGAGGATCGCCACCAAAAAGCCCCGAATGATCGTCTCTCCGCTGATCTCGATCATAGCGCATCCTCCTCCAGCAGCGCCCGCAGCTCGTTCAGCTCCTCCCGGGTAAGTCCCCCGTCGCACAGCGCCGAGGCAAAAGCAGGCAGGCTGCCGCCGCAGAGTTTGTCCAAAAAGCGGCGGCTCTGGCTGGCAAGGTACGCCTGCCGGGTGATCAAGGGCGTATACCGGGCGCTGCGATGAGTCTTGTCGATCTCCAAAAAGCCCTTTTCCGCAAGACGGCCCAGCACCGTCAAAAGCGTGGTGGGCGCCACGGGATGGGTGTCCTTCAGCCGCTCCTGGATCGCGCTGCGCTCCGCCGGCACCTCGCAATCCCACACCGCCTGCATGACCTCCAGCTCCGCGTCCGGGAGTCTGCGGATCTCCTGTGACATAACGGCACCTCCTATTCTACATTTGTAGTATCTAATTGTATTCTATATTTGTAGAACAAAATTGTCAAGTCCTATTCTCCCCTGCCGGCAAAAAAGCCCCCGCTTTTCCAGAATTGAAAAGCGGGGGCCGTGCAGGTCACTGCTCTGCGCCGGCAGCCAGCACGTCCCGGACCATCTCCGGGTAGTTGCTGATGAGGATGTCCACGCCCTTTTCGATCAGGTCGCGGGCGTCTTCCTCGGTGTTCACTGTATAGGTGTTGATCTCCAGGCCGTACTGTTTGAGCTCCCGGACTGCCTCGTGGGTCAGACTGCGGAAATTCGGATGGTAGCAGGGCACGCCGTGGGTATGGCAGTACTTGCCTGCATCGATGATCCATGCCTCCGTGAGGAAGCCGTACTTGAGCTGCGGCGCGATCTTCTGCATCCGCAGGATGGTAAAGTGATTGAAGCTGGAGAGGATGACCTTATCCTCCAGGCGGAACTCCCGAATCATGTCCCAGATTTTTTCTTCAATACCGGGGTACTCAAAAACGCCTGTCTTGAGCTCAATGTTGGTGATGATGGGCAGGTCCCGGACGAACTCGCAGTACTCCCGGAACGTAGGGATGCGGTTCACACCATACTGCCCGGCATAGATATAGGAGGCATCCAGCTGTCGCAGCTGGGTAAGGGGCATATCCTTTACAAATCCCTTTCCGTCAGTGGTGCGGTCCACCAGCTCGTCGTGGATGATGACGGGGACGCCGTCCTTCGTCAGCTGCACGTCCAGTTCAATGCCATCCGCACCGGCCTCCACCGCCTTGCGGAACGCCAGCATGGTGTTTTCCGGGTACCTGCCGCTGTAACCGCGATGGGCAAAATTCTTCGTCATTTCGACTCTCCCTCCAAGCTCAGCAAATGTCAGCCATTCCCCAGCATAGATTTTCTTGCTTCCAGTTCCCGGCTCAGGCGGCGCAGCGTAACCATCGCCGCTGCCGCCAGAATGATCTCCGCCGTAGGCTGGGCGTAAGCCAGCCCATAGAGGGGCCACAGCGCGTTCCAGAGAAACAGCGCCGGGATCTCCAGCACGATCTTGCGCAGGATGGCAAAGCTCAACGCCCGCTTTCCCATGCCGCAGGCCTGAAATACACCCACAGCCAGAAAGTCCGTGCACAAAAACGGCATGGCCAGGCAGAGCCCTCTTAAAAAACGGTAGCCATAGGACACAATGGACTCATTTTCCATAAACAGGGTCACAAGCCACCTGGCACCGCAAAAATATGCAACGGAAACCACGGCCATGAACGCGACCGCCACCCGCATGCAGAACCAGAGGACCGCCTTGAATCTGCGGATATTGCCGCTGCCGAAGTTATAGCTCAAAAGGGGCATGATCCCCTGGCTCAGCCCCAGCGCCACATACATGGGGACCATGTTGATCTTCTGGGCGATGCCCATGGCCGCCACCGCGTCGGAGCCAAAGGATGCGGTGAAATTATTGAGCACCATCATGCCTGTGACATTGAGCAAATTCTGGATGGCTGCCGGAATGCCCACGCCGCACACTCCATATACGATCCCCTTTTCCATGCACAGGGCCTTGGGCGACATGGAGATATACGTACGCTTCCGCCGCACAAACATCAGCACAAGAAAGTAAACGCAGGCCACACAATTGGATATAAATGTGGCAAGTCCCGCTCCCGCGGCGCCCATTCCCAGCCCCCATGGCATGATAAAGACCGGGTCCAGCAAAATATTCAAAAAGCAGCCGCTCATGGTACCGATACTGGCATGGATCGCGCAGCCCTCCGCTCTCACCAGATACGCCATGACCACGTTCAAAATTGCGGGGACAGCACCGCAGATGACAGTCCATTTCAAATAGGCACTGGTAGCCGCCATGGTCTCCGCGTCCGCTCCCAGCAGGTTCAAAACCGGCTGCTGCAGCGCCGCAAAGCCAATGGAAAACAAGATTCCGCTCAGCAGCGCGCAGTAAAAGCCGAATGCGGAACTGCGGCGCACCGTCTCATACTCCCGCTTGCCCAGTGCCCGGCTCATCATACTGGAGCTGCCTACTCCAAAGAGATTGTTTACCGCGTTGAATGCCAGCAGCACAGGAGCCGCCAGTGTGACCGCCGCATTTTCAACGGGGTCATTCAGCATCCCCACAAAATAGGTATCCGCCAGATTGTAGATGACCATCACCAGGCAGCTGAGGATCGTGGGGATGGCCAGGGTGAACACCGCTTTGGGAACAGCCTCCTCTTCAAAAAGCTGTATTTTTCTTTGCTCCACCATATTGATCGACTCGCTTGGGGGATGATCCCCCTTCCCTCTCCATCAGACTTCCTTCTTCACGATTCCCGTACCGACGGCATTGATCCCCACATGGCAGGCAATGCTGCAAGGCAGCTGCACATAGGAGACAGGGATGGTGGGAAACTCTGCCTGTACCAACTGCCGCCACCGCTCTGCCCGATCTTCGCTCTCGAACGTTCCCGCGGTTTCCACCCGCAGCTGGGAATCGGGGACATCTCCAAAGCGTGTCAGCCGATCCTGCCGGACCGCATCGATCATTTTCGCCTCCGCCTGCTTCATACCGCGTACCTTGGCATAGACATCCAGCTTGTCTCCCTGGATGGTCAGTACAGGCTTTAGGCTCAGCACAGCGGCAAATGCTGCCGCCGCCGGCGTGATCCGTCCGCCCTTTTTCAGATACTCCATGGAATCCACCGTGATATAGATGCTGGCGTCATAGGCTCGCTGCTCCAGGTATTCCCGGATCTGTGCGGCACGGAGCCCCTGCTGCGCGAGAATGCGGGCACACTGGGCAGACGTCTCCTGGGTGACAGAGATCCGGTGGTTGTCCACCACCTGGACCTTGCCCCCGTATTCCTGCGAAAACCGGATGGCATTGCAGCAGGAATTGCTCAGCCCGCTGGACATGGGGATATAGACGATCTCGTCGTATCCATCCTGCAAAATACCATCCCAAAATTCCAGGATCTGTCCCGGGGACGGCTGGGAAGAAGAAATGGTCTGATGCTGGTGCATGGCCTCATACAGCTGTGCGCTGGTGATGTCCACTCCCTCCAGATACATTTTATCTTCAATGATCACAGGCATGGGCAAAAGATAGATTCCCTGTGCCTGTGCCCTTTCCCGGGTCATGCCGCTGTTTGTATCGGTTGCAATCGCCACTTTCATCTCTTGATAGCTGCCTTTCCATTTGGATTCTTGATCTCGCCCGGCTCCTGCCAAAATGGTCCTGCGTCAGAGCGGCTGCTTGCGCGCCGCCTGTCCGCGCTTTCCTCCATTGACAATGCCGGAAATCATGATAAAATACGAGACAAGTGTATCATATCAGCGCAAATGCATCAATTCCCGACACTGAGACAATTTTTGCACTTATGTCTCATATTCAAAGGGGTACCGGTATGGATAAACGAAGAGCCGCCAATCTCCGTGTAAAAAAGAACATCACCCACACGCTCTTTGCCCTGATGCAGAAAAAGAGCCTCTCTGAAATCACTATTACGGAGCTGGTAGAAGGGGCCGGCGTGGCACGCGCCTCCTTTTACCGGAATTACTGTTCCAAGGAAGACGTGCTGGTCACCTTGATCCGGGATGTACTGGACGATTTTCGCAGCAAAATCCCGCCGGGGCAGGACAGCTTTTACACCTATGAAAACATTCTTCTGAGTTTCCAGTATTTTCATACTTACCGCAGCTACATTCTGGACCTGTACCGTTCCGGATTTGCGTTCGTCTTTCTGGAAGAGCTGAACCGGTTCCATGAGAGTATCGAGGGCACCATGCCCTCTTCCTCCATCAAAAAATATCAGCTCTACATGTACATCGGTGCGCTGTTCAATACCACCTTGGAGTGGCTTTTGGAGCACGACTCCACCAGTCCTGAAGAGATGGCCCGATTCTTCTTTCCCTCCATCCTCAACATGCTGGGAAATGCGCACCGGTAATCTTAGGCCTCCCACCGGACAAGGCCTTTTCCCCTATCAGCGCAGCCAAAAATTTCGATCGGTCCCCATCCCAGAAAAAAGAGGACACGCCTTACAGCGTGTCCTCTTTTTGCAAAAGCCAGCTGAAGGACAGCCAGCCAAAGTGCGGTTTGTTTGCTGCTGCGCCCAAAAAAACAAAAACCAGGGATTGACAAATCAAGCATGCCTCCATATAATTACCAACGGTAATTATATGGAGGCATGTTACATGGATATCAAAACGATCAAAGCACTGTTCGACGCATTCTACCAGGCAAAGCGGATCCGGGATTTGCTCCCGACACTGCCCCAGGGCGTCACGCCCTCGTACATTCATTATCTGGATACGATTGAATCGTTGGAACGGCAGGGGGTTCGGGTAAAAGTATCCGATATCAGCGATGCATTGAATATTCCCCGGCCTGGCGTGACCCGGACCGTGAAGGAAATGGAGGCTAAGGGATATCTTTACAAGCATAGTTCCGAACGTGATGGCCGTATCACATATATCTCCATTACCGAGGCTGGAAAGCAGCTCTCTCAAAGATACAATGAACAATATTTCAACCGGCTGGCGCCGCTCCTGAATGATATTTCCCAGGCGGATGCCGACTGCACCATCCAAACCATCGAGCGATTCTATCGCGTCATGTCCGAAAGGAGAATTTCTGTTGACTAAGGAACGGTCTGATTTTACTCAGGGCAGTATTTTAAAAAAGCTGTTCTGGTTCATGGTGCCCATTCTGGGTGCGCTTATTTTGCAGGCAGCTTACGGTGCCGTCGACTTGTTGGTCGTGGGGCGGTTTGGTTCCACCTCCGGGCTTTCGGCGGTCTCTACCGGAAGCCAGGTGCTGAATTTGGTCACCTTTGTCGTGACACAGCTGGCCATGGGTATCACCGTTTTGATCGCGCGGTATCTGGGAGAAAAGAAGCCTGAACAAATCGGCCCCGTCCTCGGCGGCGCCGCCATTGTATTCACGCTCATTTCCGTGGGACTGTGCATACTGCTTGTATGTCTGGCCCGGCCGATTTCCGTACTCATGCAGGCACCGGCAGAGTCTTTGGATCTCACCGTGAGCTATGTGCGCATATGCGGAAGCGGTATTTTCTTTATCGTGGCCTATAACCTGCTCTCCGCCATCTTTCGTGGACTGGGCGACAGCAAGTCTCCCCTGCTGTTTGTCCTGGTCGCCTGCGTGGTCAATATTTTCGGGGATCTCTTGTTGGTTGCCGGACTGCACATGGATGCGGCAGGCGCAGCGCTTGCCACCGTCTTCGCGCAAACCGTCAGCGTCGTATGCGCTGTTGTGATGCTGCTCAAAAAAGACCTGCCGTTCTCAATCAAACGAGAAGACTTTCGCTTCAATCCGCAATGTCAAAAATTTCTCTCCGTGGGCTTGCCCTTGGCTTTGCAGGAATGTTTGACGCAGCTCTCCTTCCTGGCCCTGTGTGCCTTTGTGAACCGCCTTGGTCTGGAAGCTTCTTCCGGATACGGTGTTGCCAGTAAGATCGTCAATTTCGCCATGCTGGTCCCCAGTGCCCTCATGCAGTCCATGGCATCCTTCGTCTCCCAGAACGTGGGAGCAGGCAACCCAAAACGCGCAAAGCAATCCATGTTTACGGGAATCGGCGTGGGGCTTGCATTTGGCTTTGTGGTATTTGCCTTGGTCATGATGAAGGGAGATGTGCTTGCCGGATGCTTTTCCACTGATGCAGCCGTCATCCAAAAAGGCTTTGACTATCTAAAAGGTTTTGCCCCCGAAACCATTGTAACTGCTGTTCTATTCAGCATGGTGGGCTACTTCAACGGAAACGGACGGACGCTCTGGGTCATGGTACAGGGACTGGTGCAGACGCTTCTCGTTCGCCTCCCCATGGCGTATTTTATGAGCATCCAGCCCAATGCCAGCCTGACCAAGATCGGTCTGGCGGCTCCGGCATCCACAGTGGTCGGCATTATTTTAAATGTTGGGTTCTATATTTATTTAAACCGCAAAAAAGCTAGCTCGATGATCGCATAAACCGTCCCCCTACCATAGGGAAAGGCCCTGTTGGAAACATTCCCAATGCCGGGAGGACTCTGAACACAGCGCATTTTGTTCAGCGCCTCTCTCCTCCAACCCACATCAAAAAAGAAGCACCCGAATACTCGGGTGCTTCTTTCTTTAATATTGCATGCTTATTTCAGGTGTCACACTCCGCGCAGATCTATGTGGGCACCTGCGAGAATCTCTGTGGCCTCATAATGTTAATCCGCTTGCCCAAGCGTCATTTCCGCCGCCAGCAAAAGGAGTTCTTTGAATTCCGTTTGCTGCTGCGCTGACATCTGCTGTGTCATACGCTGGAAGCACGCATCGATCTGTCCCTGAACAAAAGGATATACCGCCCATGCCTTTTCTGTGGGCTGGATATCATAGGTGCGCTTGTCCTTTGAATTTGTGGTACGCACTAAAAATCCGGACTCCTCCATTTTGGTCACGGTCTTGGCAACGACACTTTTGTCCAGCCCCAGCCGCTTGGTGATCTCATCCTGCGTCAGGGAACGGAAATCACAGACAATGAGGATCACCATGGCCTGGGCCGCCGTCAGCCCGTACTGCGCACAACTGTTGTTCAGCCAGATATGGGATTTTCTGTATAGGATCGAAATTGCCTTGAATGGGCTGTTCATAATATTTTCCAAGCCCCGCGCCCCCTTTTTGTATTGCAGGTATTATAGCGCGGAACAACGCAATTTGCAAATGCCCCGCTTTCCCTTTTGCAAACTAGTGGCACGTGCAACTAGTTGTTGACACGCTCTTTTTGTCGTGATATAGTTATTTGGTGGCAGTTGCCACTTTTTTATTATCTTAAAGCAAAAGGAGCTTTGTATGGAAAAAGCAGAAAAAATCTGGAACAGGAAATTCATTCTCCTGTTCATTACCAACCTTCTGGTATTGGCGGCCTTCTATGCGTCCATCCCCATTATCCCGGTCTACTGTGCAGAGATCGGAATTACCGGATCCAAGGTAGGCATCGTTTTGACGGCCATGTCCGTAGCCACGGTGCTATTCCGTCCTGTGGCAGGATACCTGCTGGATAACTTCAATCGCTATCGGGTCTACCTGTTGTTTCTGGCCCTGTTCTGCCTGTCATTTCCGGCTTTCCTTCTCTTCCCGGTATTTGGGCTGCTGATCGTAGTGCGGCTGTATATGGGCGCCGTGTACTCCGTGTGTGCCTCCGCTACCATGACCATGGCCGGGGATGTTCTGCCTGCGGCCAAGATCACGGAGGGCATCAGCCGCTTTGCCTTCACCGTGTCCATCGGCATGGCGGTGGGCCCCTTTGTCGGATTGAAAGTCCAGAGCAACATGAGCAGCAAGGCCTCCTTCCTCACTATTTTCGGTATTACCGTAGCTGCTTTGATCTGTGTATCCTGCTGTCGGCTGAAGTACCCCAAGGTGGAGCGAAAAAAGTTCTCACTCAAGGAGTCCCTCTATGGTCCCGCCGTTCCGTTCATGCTGAACATGATGTTTTTGATGATCCCTTACGGCGCAGTCATCGCCTATTCCTCCATTCTGGCACAGGAGAAGGGGATCATGGAGTATCTGCCCTACTTCTACATCTGTCTGGTGGTGGGGATGCTGCTGTCCAAGACGTCCACTCAGAAAGTCATCGACGCCGGGAAACATCGCCCCCTGGTCTATGCCAGTCTGGTGGTGCTGATCCTCACCATGATCAGCTTCCTGTTTTTGACCACCGGTGCCCATCTGCTGGCTGCCGGGTTCTTCTTCGGCCTGGGGTATGGCATCCTGCAGCCTCTCTTCCAGTCCTTTGTTACCGGCACCACCCCGGCACCTCAGAGAGGTGTGGCCAACTCCACCTATATGCTCTCCTACGACATTGGCATCGGCATCGGTTCCCTGCTCATGGGCTTTATGCAGGAGTCCATCGGTCTGACCACCGGCTTTGCCCTGACCGCCATTGCCTATGTGGTAGGCGGAATCGTATATCTCACTTTTGTGGACGGCTATTACCGCCGGCTGCGCACCGCCCGCTGACAGGTCTTGTAAAAAGGAGGCGTTTCCTGCGATGAAAAACAGAGTCATTACCATCAGCCGCGAATTCGGCAGCGGAGGCCGCACCATCGGCAAGCGGGTAGCGGCAGAGCTGGGGATCCCCTGTTATGACAATGAGCTGCTGCAAAAGATCGCACACGAGAGCGGATTCCACGAAAACTATATCAAAGAGGCTGGGGAGTACGCCCCCGGCGGGTTTTTGGCCAACGCCTTCTCCCGCCGGGACGCCGGGCCAAACAATGCCGACTATCTCTGGCAGATCCAGTACAAGATCATTTCCCAACTGGCCGAAAAGGGTCCCTGTGTGATCGTCGGCCGGTGCGCGGATTACATCCTCCGGGACAAGGCGGACTGTCTGCGGGTCTTTATCCATGCGGATATGGCATTCCGGGCGAAACGTATCGTGCAGGAGTACGGCGAACGGACGGAATCCCCGGAGCAGCGGCTGAAGGACAAGGACAAACGCCGGGCGGCTTATCATCGGTTCTATACCGACATGAAATGGGGCTATGCCCAGAACTATGATCTCACGCTCAACAGCGGAACGCTGGGGATCGGCCAATGTGTGGATATCATCAAGGCGCTGTACTGAAGCCTATTTATCATACCTTCTGAAAATACGAAGTCCGTTTTTCGAAGAGTTTCTTCGAAAAACGGACTTCGTTTATTTTTTACGCCCGGCCGGATACAAAACCAGCGGCCGTACTCTATGAGATAACAATGATCCGCCCGAACTGCGCTGGTCTCTCCTGCAACCGCAATATTTCTATTTATAATTTACATGGAACAATAGATGTTTTCTATATCTTCCAATCGTGCTTCCTCGATTTTGTGCAGATTACAGACAGCCTCCATTCAGTATAAACTGACGGAATTCTCTCGCTGCCGGAGAAAGGAAAGTTTTGTCATCACTGACCAGATAGAAATTCCTCTCCCAGGTCGGATAGCTGATTTGAAGAATTTTGACATCCAGCCGCAGGAGGAGATCCATGTATGGAACCACCGCGATTCCGAACCCTTGGGCCACCAAGCCGGCAATCACCTGGTCCTCCTCTGTTTCACAGGATATCTGCGGATACTCTCCGATCTGTCCGAACAGTCCATCTACCACTTTCCGCAAGCCGGAATCCTTTGAGAAATAAACATAGGGATACAGCAAGGTATCCCGAAGATCCACAGTATGGTATTCAGCAAGCGGATGCTTTCTTGGCGTAATGAGCACCAGATCCTGCTTTTCCACGGGGATAGCCGTTAGACCCAGATCCACATCCGGTCTGGAACAGAACACCAGGTCGAACTTCCTGGCCACCAGTCCATCCAGCAGTTGCTGTGTCACACCCGTATTGAACGTAAAGCGGATATCCCGGTCTGGATGTGCTGCCAGAAATCCGGCGGCCAGCCGGGGAATATACTCCACACCCAGTGTCCGCAGCAGTCCCAGCCGGATCAGCCCCTCTCCCCTGGCACTGCGCCGCATGGACTCCACGCCAGCGTCCAACGTGGACAGTGTGGCTTCCGCACAGGTAAGAAATTCTTGTCCAAAATGCGTGAGTTCTGTATTCCGCCCGCTTTTTTCAAACAGCGGCACGCCCAACTCCGCTTCCAGCTGTGCGATGGCGTGGCTGAGGCTGGGCTGGGTGATGCACAGTGCCTCCGCTGCCCGGGTGTAGTGGCGCATATGAGCAAGTTGCACAAAGTAGCGCAGATGAAACAGATTCATACCCAATACCTCCGAAAAAATTTTACCATAAGCAATAGATAAAATCTATAATTTTATGAAAACAATTGATTTGTTATTTTTTTGACAGCGCGGTATGGTGTTGCCAAACACAACGAGAGGATGAGCGAACATGCCAATCTCCGGAACTACACGGATGCTGGGACTGATCGGAACACCGGTGGCCCACTCCAAGTCCCCGGCTATGTACAACTACTGCTTTCAAAAATTCGGACTGGATTGGGCGTATCTGGCCTTTGATGTCCCCCAGGAAAAGGCGGCGGAAGCCGTTGCTGCCATTCGTACGCTGAACCTGCGGGGCGCCAATGTGACAATGCCCTGCAAAAACGCCGTGATCCCCTATCTGGACGAGCTGTCTCCGGCAGCCAAAGCCATTCAGGCAGTCAACACCATTGTCAATGAAAATGGACGGCTGATCGGCCACAACACCGACGGCTGCGGCTATACCCAGAACCTTCGCCGCAGCGGCATCGAGGTTGCGGGAAAGAAGATCGTCCTGCTGGGCGGCGGCGGAGCCGCTTCTGCCATTGCCATCCAGGCTGCCTTGGAGGGCGCCGCAGAGATCGCGGTATTCAATTTGAAGGATGCTTTCTGGCCCCGGGTGGAAAAGGGGCTGGCAGCTATCGCCCAGGCAGCCCCGGCATGCAGGATATCCCTGCACGATCTGGAGGATCGGAAAGCACTAAAAGCCGCTGTTGGCCGGTGCGACATCCTCTCCAATGCCACTCGGGTGGGCATGGCCCCCTACGAGGATCAAAGCAACATCACGGATCTTACCTGGTTCCGCCCCGACCTGGTGGTAACGGACGTGGTCTACGCCCCGCCCGCTACTAAGATGCTCCGGGAGGCCGGGGCTGCCGGATGCAGGACCTGTGACGGATTGGGGATGCTGCTGTGCCAGGGAGCGGAGGCTTTCCGCCTGTACAGCGGTCTGGAGATGCCGGTAGAAGAGATCCGGGCGCTGCTGTACGCCTGACCATACAAATACACCAGAGAAAGGACCGACCCTATGAACCAGACTGTGGATTCCAAAAAATATTATCCTACGGCGCTGGCCCTGTACATCACCTATTTTGTTTTGGGCATCGCTGCCTCCATCATGGGACAGTACAAGCAGAACTTTGCCGCCATGTGGGACGCCGCCGTACTGGCAGACGGCAGCTATGACGTCTCCGGCGTGGTGGCGGTCATTGCCGCCATTGGCCTGGGCCGCCTGATTGCTTTCCCCGTGGCGGGGCCCCTTAGTGACCGGCTGGGACGCCGTCTCTCCGCCCTGATCGGCTGCGCCCTCTACGCCGTATTTCTGCTGGCGGTGACCTTTTCCCCCAACCTGTATGTCGGCTACGCGCTGGCTGTGATCAGCGGCATGGCCAACTCCTTCCTGGATACCAGTATCACTCCCTCCTGCATGGAGATCTTCAAAGAAAAGGGCACCATCGCCAATATCTTTACCAAGCTCTCCATCTCCATCGCCCAATTCCTTCTGCCGTTTGCCATCAGCTTTGTGGCGGTGCGTGAGCTGCCTTTCAACACGATTTTCCTGGCAACCGCTGTCATCATCGTGGTGGACGGTATCTTCCTGGCCTTCCTCCCCTTCCCGCCCTTTGAACGGACAGTGAAGGCCGCAGGCGCCCCCAGGGAGAAGATGCACTTCACCCCGGCGGCCGTGGTACTGGTATGTCTGGGGTTCACCACCTCCACCACCTTTATGCTGTGGATGAACTGCAATCAGGAGCTGGGCACCCTGTACGGTCTGGCTGACCCCAGCAAGATCCAGTCCTTCTACTCCGTGGGCATCGTGCTTGCCCTTTTCGTCAGTGCAGCCCTCCTCAAGCGGAACGTGGAGCCGGCCAAGATCCTGGTCGCCTACCCCACGGTGGCACTGGTGACTCTGGGCGCTATCTACTTTATTCAGCAGCCCTTTATGTGCCTGGCCGGAGGCTTTCTGCTGGGCTTCTTCGCCGCCGGCGGCGTGCTGCAGTTGGTGATGGCGGTGGCCAACGAGATGTTCCCCAAAAACCGGGGCGTCATCACCTCCATCGTTATGATCGCCTCCAGCATTGCCAATTATCTGACGGTCAGCGCGGCAGGTATCCTCACTCGGGTAGGCGGCACCAACGGTCCCCGGCTGGTACTCCTGTTCAACATGGCCGTGACCTTTGTGGGCATCGTGCTGGCACTGTACCTCAATCGCTGTGTGAAACGGGAAAAGGAACATGGGTGATTTTATGGAACCGACCATCCGGGGAAGTCTCTTTCTCATCGGCTTTATGGGCGCCGGGAAATCCTCTGTGGCTGCCGCTCTGGGCCAGATGCTGGAGCGGGAGGTCATGGAGATGGACGAGTGCATCGTCCGCCGGGAGGGCATGACCATTCCGGAGATCTTCGCGCAAAAGGGCGAGGCCTATTTCCGCCAGTGCGAGACCGCCTTGCTGCGGGAGTGTGCCGGGTGGGAGCCGCTGGTGGTCTCCTGCGGAGGCGGCGTGCCCATGCGGGAGGAAAACGTAGAGGCCATGCGCTCCTGCGGCACTGTGATCCTGCTGACCGCCTGGCCGGAAGTGATCCTGGACCGGGTAAAAGACGATCACTCCCGCCCGCTGCTGGAGGGTCACAAAGACGCTTCCTACATTGCAGAACTGATGGAAAAGCGCCGCCCCAAATATGAGACGGCGGCCGACCTCACCGTAGACACCTCCTGCCTGACCATTCAGGAGGTCTGCCATGAGATCATTTCAAAACTCAACTAAAACCAATCTCAAAAGAAACAGGAGGAACCATATCATGTCTCAGAAATATCCCATTACTATCAGCTCCTGGACCCTGGGCGACCAGTGCACCTTTGAAGAGCGGGTATCTGCCGCCAAAGCCGCCGGGTTCGAGGGCATCGGATTGCGGGCGGAAACCTATGTGGATGCACTGAATGAGGGCCTGTTCGACGCCGACATTCTGGCCATCCTGGAAAAGTACAGCATGAAGGTCACCGAGGTGGAGTACATCGTCCAGTGGGCGGAGGAGCACCGCTCCTATGAGCAAAAGTACAAGGAGCAGCTGTGCTTCCACATGTGTGATCTGTTCGGCGTGAACCATATCAACTGCGGTCTGATGGAGAATTACTCCGTGGAGTACACCGCCCAGAAGCTGCGGGAGCTGTGCCAGCGCGCCGGAAAATACGTCATCGGCGTGGAACCCATGCCGTATAGCGGCCTGCCCGATGTAAAAAAAGCCTGGGCCGTGGTAAAGGCCTCCGGCTGCGACAATGCCAAGCTGATTCTGGACTCCTGGCACTATGTCCGTGCGGGCCAGCCCTGCGACCTGTCCGTGCTGGAGGGCATTCCCGCTGAGAAAATTGTCTCCATCCAAATCAATGATGTGCAGGCCCACCCCTACGCCAAGAGCATCCTGCGGGATGAGTCCATGCACGACCGGATGCTCCCCGGCACCGGCTACGGCAACACCGCCGCCTTTGTGAAGCTGATCCGGGACAAGGGCGTCCAGCCCGCAGTCGTGGGCGTGGAAGTCATCAGCGACGAGATCCTGAGCCACGGCGTGGCGCAGGCCGCCAAGGAAAACTACGAAGCTAC
>CAUWEK010000032.1:0-15818 GCA_963557435.1 uncultured Dysosmobacter sp. | reverse complement strand
TCGCTGTGCGACGAGACGTTTTCCCTGGTGTCCACCCTGGACGTGCCGGAGGGGGTGGAGCGGAAGGACTTTTACTTCTGGATCTCCCTTTTGAACTACGGCTACTGGGTGGGAGCCACCGCCCTGGGCGCCCTGGCGGGCAGCCACATCCCCTTTGACACAACCGGGTTGGACTTTGCCCTGACGGCACTGTTCGTGGTGCTGTTTTTAGAGCAGTGGAAAAAGCGGGAAAACCGCCTTCCCGGCGCTGTGGGCATCGGCGCGGCGGTGGTGTCTGCGGCGGTGTTCGGACCGGACAATCTGGTCATTCCCGCCATGGTCATCATGACGGCGATCTTACTGGGAGGGAGGAAGCGGCTATGCGCCTGAGCGGAACGGAGACTCTCATCATGATCCTGGCCCTGGCGGCCGGTACCCAGCTGACCCGGTGGCTTCCATTCTGGCTGTTCCCGGAAAACCGCCGCCCGCCGGCGGTGGTGCTGTATCTGGGGCGGGTGCTGCCGGCGGCGGTCATGGGCCTTCTGGTGGTATATTGTCTGCGCAATATTCAGTTTTCCGTGCCGCCCCACGGGGCGGCGGAGCTTTTGTCCGTGGCGGCGGTGGCGGCGCTCCACCGATGGCGGGGCAATGTGCTCTTATCCATCGCCGGCGGCACCGCGCTTTACATGGTGCTGGTGCAGGCGGTATTCGTATAAGCGTAAGGCGGGTATAATTTCCCTTTGCACGGCGTACAATGAGACTGCGGCTGGCGGGCCGCAGTCTTTTTGTTTGGAGGCACCGCAATGAAAAAACGATTACTTCTCTGGGAGACGGCGGGGTTCCTCTTCACGGCGGCGGTGGGGGCGCTGCTGCATTTTACCTATGACTGGAGCGGGGGCACAGTGCTTGCGGCGGCGTTTTCCGCCGTGAATGAGTCCACCTGGGAGCACATGAAGCTGCTGTTTTTCCCGGTGTTTTTCTTTTCCGTGATCCAGGTGTGCTTTCTGGGACGCAATTATCCCAACGTGCTCTCGGCCCGGGCCACGGGCACGCTGGCGGGGCTTGTCCTGATCCCCGTGCTCTTTTACACCTATACCGGTGTGTTCGGCCGCCACTGGCTGTGGGCGGACATTGCCGTGTTTTTGATCGCGGCGGCCGCCGTGTACGCCGTGGACTTTCTTCTGCTGGAGCGGTATCGCCCCGGCGGACTGTGGCGCCAGGTGGCCGGGCTGCTGGTTTTGTGGACCCTGGCGTTTTTGTTCATCTATTTCACCTTCCGGCCGCCCCAACTGCCGCTGTGGCAGGATCCCGTCACGGGGCTGTACGGCATTCCGGCTCCTTGACACAGCCCCCTCCCGCCACGGGAGGGGGCTTTTTTCATTCACAATCATTTCACAGCTCGCCGCCTTGACCCTGTCCGGGCGGCAGGGTATAATAAAGCCACAATTCAAACAGAAAAGGAGGCTTGCCCGTGGAAGCGGAAAAGCGCAAAAGCACGGCGCCTTTTTACGCGGTGGGCGTGCTTTGGATCTGCTGGGGCGCGCTGCTGCCGCTGTACCACCCTGTCCACATAGCCGCCGCGGCGGTGGTATCCGTGGTGGTATTTTTCCTGGTGAGCATGCTCTGCCGCGCCGGCGCCGTCGGACAGACGGGCCAGACCGGGCAGACGCAGACCAAGGAGACGCAGCCAAAGGAAGAGGGTACCGGCAATCCGGAGCTGGACAAGATGCGCCGGGACGGCCGCCTGGCCATCTCGGAGATGAAGCGGCTGGATGACAACATCGCCGATCCCGGCATCTCCGCCGATATCGTGCGGCTGGAACAGGTTTCCGCCAAGATCTTCGAGGAGGTGGGGCGCAGCCCGGACAAGCTCCCCCAGATCCGCAGGTTCATGGATTACTACCTGCCCACTACCCTCAAGCTCCTCAACGCCTACGACCGCATGAGCGGAACGGGCGTGTCCGGCGAGAATATCGATGCCACCCTTGCGCGGGTGGAGGGTATGATGCGCACCATCGTCTCTGCCTTTGAAAAGCAGCTGGACAGCCTGTACGGCGCCGAGGCTCTGGACATCTCCACGGACATCACCGTGCTGGAGACCATGATGGCCCGGGAAGGACTGACGGACCAGCCCCTCAAAGCAGACGAGCCCGCAGACGGCACTGCACAGTCGGGGCTTTGAACCACTGAAACAATCGCAGGTCCCCAGGCGGGACCCGGAACGGAGGAAGAAAATATGGCTGATGAAAAGAACACGATCCCGGAGCTGACCCTGACCCCGGACGCAGCCCAGGAGGCTGTGCCGGAGCTGACACTGGACCCGGCGGCTCAGGAGCAGCCGGCGCAGGAGCCGGAAAAGCCGGAGGTGACCCCGGTGCAGATGGATGAAAACCTCCTCTCGGACGCGGAGAAGCAGGCGGTGGAGGAGTTTTCCAAGAAAATCGACCTGACGGACTCCCAGATGATCCTTCAATACGGCGCCGCCGCCCAGAAAAACGTGGCGGGCTTTTCTGAAAACGCCCTCAACTCCGTGCGTACCAAGGACCTGGGCGAGGTGGGCAAGTCCCTTTCCGATCTGGTGGTGGAGCTCAAGGGCTTCGGGGAGGAAGAGGAGAAGAAGGGCCTCTTCGGCCTCTTTAAAAAGACCGGAAACAAGCTGGAGGCCATGAAGGCCCAGTACGCCAAGGTGGAGTCCAATGTGGACAAGATCGTCCGGGAGCTGGAGCAGCATCAGGTGACGCTTTTGAAGGACGTGGCCATGCTGGACCAGATGTATGAGCTGAACCTGAAGTACTACAAGGAGCTGACCATGTATATCCTGGCCGGCAAAAAGCGGCTGGAGGCGGTCCGCACCACGGAGCTGCCCGCCCTGAAGGCCAAGGCGGAGGCCTCCGGCGCCCAGGAGGACGCCCAGGCCTATAATGACCTGGTGCAGCTGTGCGACCGGTTTGAAAAGAAGCTCCACGACCTGGAGCTGACGAGGATGATCTCCATCCAGATGGGTCCCCAGACCCGGCTGCTCCAGAACAACGACACGCTCATGGTGGAGAAGATCCAGTCCTCTCTGGTGAACACCATCCCCCTGTGGAAAAGCCAGATGGTGCTGGCCCTGGGGCTGGAGCACGGCCGTCAGGCCACCGCGGCCCAGGCTGCCGTCACGGAGATGACCAACGAGCTTTTGAAGAAAAACGCCGACATGCTCAAGATGGGCACCGTTGCCACCGCCCGGGAGGCCGAGCGCAGCGTGGTGGACATCGAGACCCTCCAGCATACCAACCAGCAGCTCATCTCCACGCTGGACGAGGTGCTGAATATCCAGAAAGAGGGCGCCGCCAAGCGCAAGGCCGCCGAGGCCGAGCTGGGCCGCATCGAAGGGGAGCTGAAGCAAAAGCTCCTGGAGCTGCGCACCTGAGCGGCGGCGCGGGAAAGGGAACATGATGAAAGCTTTGCAAAAGCGCCCGGTGGCGGCACTCATCATGGTGCTGGCCATCGCGGCGGGCATTTTGCTGGGCCAGGCCCGCAAGCCGGATGAAAATCAGGCGCCGTCCACCGCCATTGTGGGCACCTATACGTATGTATACGACTACGCCGGGGTGCTCTCGGACGAGACCATGGCCCACATCGACGCCATGAATGCCTCCCTGTTTGCCCAGACCGGCGCCCAGCTGATGGTGCAGACCGTGTCCACCACCGGCGGGGTGGATATCGTGGACTACGCCACGGACCTGGGCAACCAGTACGGGGTGGGCTCCAGGGAGCGCAACAACGGCCTGGTGCTGGTGCTGGCCCTGGACGACATGTCCTCCAGCGGCCTTTTGGGGGACTACGGCGTCTCCGGCGGAGACGGCCTGTACGACTATGGCCAGGAGCTGACCAGCCTGCTTTATGCCTATATGGAGGAGGATTTTGCCGCCGGGGACTATGACGCCGCCGTGCGCAAGACGGCGGACGCCTACTTTGACTGGTTTGGCGACTTTTATGGTGTCTCCATCCGGGAAAACTACATCCCTGCCGTCTCGGAGACCTATTCCGCCGGAAACGGCTACTATACGTACAATACCGGGTATCTGCCGCCTGCGCCCGACGTGATGGCGGCACGGGCAATGGTGATGCTGGGGATGCTGCTGGTGCTTTGGATCATCCTGGACGGCGTGCGGTACAGCCGTTACCGCCGCCGGTATCTGCGTCCCGGGATGGGACGACCCACCGTGCTGTACTACCCCATTTTCTGGGGACGCCCCCGTCCTCCCAGACCGCCCCGTCCTCCCAGACCGCCCCGTCGTCCGCCTGCTGGCGGCGGCTTCGGCGGCAGTCGGGGTGGCTTCGGCGGAGGCGGGAGCTTCGGCCGGGGACCCGGCGGCAGCCGGGGTAGCTTTGGCGGAGGCGGAAGCTTTGGCCGGAGTTCCGGCGGCAGCCGGGGCAGCTTTGGCGGAGGCGGGAGCTTCGGCCGGGGGCCTGGCGGCAGCCGGGGCAGCTTCGGCGGAGGCGGCAGCTTTGGCCGGGGACCCGGCGGCAGCCGGGGCAGCTTCGGCGGAGGCGGAAGCTTTGGCCGGGGGTTCGGCGGCAGCCGGGGCGGCGGTTTCCGCGGAGGTAGTCGCGGGGGCAGTCGCGGCGGCTTCGGAGGCCGGAGATAATAAAAAATCACAGCTCGAAAGAGCTGTGATTTTTTTTGTTGCTTGGAGCGGTGCGGCTTGTCAGCGCTTTTTGCGTAGGGACTCATATTCCCGCAGGGAGGCCAGCGCTTCCCGGGACATGGGCAGGATCACCGCAATGTTGAACACGGTCATCAATCCGATGCCAACGTCGCCCAAGTCCCACACGAAGGTGTAAGCGGCGAGGCCGCCAACAAACAGCATCACCAGGGCCAGGATCTTGTAGGCCGTCTGAGAGGCCCAGTTGTCCCCGAACAGGTAGGCCACGTTGGACCGGGCGTAAAACAGCACGCCGATGAAGGTGGAAAAGCTGAACAGCAGCAGGATCAGCGCGATGAACACCACGCCGAAGGAGCCCAGATGGTAGTCCATGGCCGTCTGGAGCAGGTCCATGCCGGAAAGGCCCGCGATCTTCTCCGCCGGGGTCAGCAGCATGATCATGGCCGTGCAGGAGCAGATGACGATGGTGTCCAGGAACACGCCGAAGGCCTGCAGAAGGCCCGCCTTGGCCGGGTGGGTGATGTCCGCCGCGGCTGCCGCGCAGGGGGCGGAGCCGGAGCCGGCCTCGTTGGAGAAAAGACCACGCTTGACGCCCTGCATCAGCACGGCGCCGAAGCCGCCGGCCACCGCCTGGCGGATGCCGAAGGCCTCCTCAAAGATCTGCGAGAATACCGACGGCAGCAGCGCGGCGTTTTTCACGATCAGGAAGATGGTCATGAGGAAGTAGCACCCCGCCATGATGGGCACCAGCACGTCCAGCACCTTCACCGTGGCGTGCTTGCGCAGCACGATGACGGCGGACACGGCTACCAGGGCCACAGTGGTGTACAGTGGGGGGATGGAGAAGGCGTTATAAAACGCCGAGGAGACAGAGTTGCTGATGACCTGGCTGATGCCGCACCAGCAGATGAGACCCGAGATGGCGAAGAGCACGGCGATGAGGGACTTGCGGCGTCCCTTGGCCAAAAAATCGTGGATATAGTAGGCCGGGCCGCCCCGGTAGCCGCCGTAGAGGGGGTCGGGCTGCTTGTGCAGCTGGGCCAGCGTTGCCTCCACAAAGGCGGTGGACGAGCCGATGAGGGCGGAGAGCCACATCCAGAACACGGCGCCGGCGCCGCCTGCGGAGATGGCCGCCACCACGCCGATCAGGTTGCCCATGCCCACCCGGGTGGCCGTGGAGATGACCAGGGCCTGCAGTCCGGAAATGGCGCTTCCGTCGGTGCCCCGTTTTTCCACCGTCAGCCGGAGCATCTCCGGAAACAGCCGAACAGGGAGGAAGCGGGTGCGGATGGTAAAGAAGATGCCGGTGGGGATCAGCAGCAGAACCAGCAGGGAAAGCCCGATGCTGCCGCCGCCGGGCAGTGGCAGCGTGATAAGATCGCCCCACAAAAGCCCGTAGGCCCGGGAGATCAGCTGGACGATAAATTCCATATGAACGCCTCCGATGAATCATTCCGTGATGGCCGGCGGCACAGGCGGGGGTGACTCTAGGCATTTAAAGCGCAAATGCGCCGCGGGTGCTTATCATTGTACTATGTCCATGTCCGGGATGCAACCGATTTTTTCACTTTCCGTCCCAAAGTCTGGAAAAAGCGCGGGGAAGGGCGGCTGCCCTTCCCCACGGAAGCAAATGGAGTTTGCTCTCAGTCGCTTTTGATAGCCTCCAGCGCCGGGATCTGCACGGCCTTGTTGGCGGGGTAGTACCCCGAGCCCAGGCCGATGAGCACGGAGAACACCACCGCGAAGACCAGCAGCCACGGCGGGATCACGGAGACCCGGGTCACGTCGCCGCCGCCCAGCATGGCGGGCAGCAGATTGTCCAGCGATGGCCCCAGAGAAACCAGATTGATGATGACGGAGGCGCAGAAGCTGATGATGCAGCCAATGACGCCGCCGATGAGCCCGATGGCGCCGGCCTCCGACAAAAACAGGACCCGGATGTCCGTCACATAGCAGCCCAGGGCTTTCATGATGCCGATCTCCCGGGTGCGCTCGGAGATGGACATGATCATGGTGTTGGTGATGCCCAGGGCCGCCACGAACAGGGAGATGGCGCCCAGGCCCCCCAGCATCATCTGCTTTTGCTGGGCCTCTTTTTCCATGGGCTTGCGGATGCTTTCCATGGACTCGGTGTTGTAGCCCATGCCCTTGATGTCCGTCTCCACCCGCTCCACCGCCGTGATGTCCGTCACCTTCACCAAAACGGAGTCGTAAGTGCGCTTTTTCTTGGCGCCCGGTACCTTTTCCAGAAACTTTTGCAGGTCCGAAAGGCTCATGATGATGCCGTCGGAGGTCTCGGCACCCTTGGAGTAATCCTCCTTGGAGACGCCCACGGAGCGGATAGGAAGAGAGAGTTTGGTGCCCTGGATGTTCGCTTCCAGCGTATAGGTCTGGTTCAGGGGGTTGAAATAGGGGTCCGGAATGGCGCGCTCCGTGTCGCCCATGTCCAGCTCGCCGCCCCAGCGGTCGATCATGTTCCGGCCCTCGGGGCGCAGGGTGTCCTTGAAGTTATAGGCCAGGTACTGTCCAGCGATCACGTCACCGCTGCGCTGGACGGCGCTGCCGCTGACCAGATGGTAGCCCATCTTCTCCATGGCGTCCGTGTCCAGTCCCACCACGATGGCCCAGTCGGACACATACCGCTTTCCGGTGCCGGTGACCAGGCGGATGTCCTCTGCCTCCAGGGTCTGCTTGGGGGTGACTGCCTCCACGCCCGGCAGGTTGCGCAGGCTCCTGACCAGGGCATCATCCAGCTTGGTCTTGCCCCGGCCCCCCTGGGGGGCGTTGACGGTGATGATGGTCAGATCGCCCATCTGGGCCAGGAGCTTGTCCTGGGATTCCTTCATGCCGATGCCGAGAGACACCATGATCACAATGGAGCAGCAGCCGATCAGCACGCCCAGCACGGTCAAAAAGGTGCGGGATTTGCGGCGCATGAGGTTTTGCAGGCACATGCGGAAAATATCTTGTTTGCTCATGGATCAGCTCTCTTTCCCGGTGTCGTCCGGCGTCTCGTCCTCCCAGGAATCCCAGCTTTCGGTGCCGTCCTTGGTGTGCTTTTTCCGCCGGATCACCACGACGGCGGCGACGATCACCACGGCTCCGGCGCCCAGGCCGATCCACAGCCAAGGCAGGCCAGGCTCCTCCATGGGCGGCAGCTCGTCGCCGAAGTCGTCGGGCGGCGGCAGCTCTTCGGCCTGGAGGGTGATGGGGAACGTCTTGACCTGGACCTGCTGATCCGCGTTTTCATAGGAGATCTTCAGCACCACGTCCACCGGGCCCGCCGCCACAGGGGAGAGGGCGAAGCCGATGGTGCCGCTGGTGCCGGCGGTGATGTTGCCTAAGTACTGGGTGCGGGCGGGGGTATCCACGCCGTCGCCCTCCACGATGGCCTCCACGTTGGAGATGTCGTCCTTGCCCTTGTTCACGTAGGCCATGGTGACCTCCGCCTCCTCGCCCACGTTTACGGTCTCGGGCACCACGGGGGCGTTGAGCTGGAAGCGGTCGGGCTGGTAGATGGGGACGGAGATGCGGATGTCCGTATTGGCGGCGGTGCGCTTGTCGCCGTCCACATACTCATACTTGAAGCCCACGCTGATGCTCTGGGCGCCGCTTTTTCCATTGGGCACAGCCCGCATGGGGACTTCCTGGGTCTGGGCGGCGCTGGCGGCAAGGGCGTTGTAGTGGAAGGTGTTGGTGCCGCCGTCCATGGTGAAGTTCTCGCCGCCGTCCACGGTGACCACGATATTTTCGATCTTGACGCTGCCGGTATTCTCAAAGGCAAAGCGCAGGGGGAAGCTGCTGCCTGCCGCCACGGAGCCCTCCCCGTAGGTGAAGCTGCGGATGACGATGTTGGGCACGGGGGTATCCGCCTTGGAGGGGACCAGGGCGGAGAAATTGATCCGGTCGGAGGCAGTGGCCTGGGTGAGCATGCCGCCGCTGTCGTAGCTGTACTTGAGCTCCGTGCTGATGGACTGGTTGGTGGAGGAGATCTCCTTGAGGGCCTTCACCCGCACCACGATATTGCGCGCGGCGCCGGGGGCAATGTCCTCCAGCACGAAGGTGGAGGTGTCGTTGAGCACGATGAGGGAGTCGGACGGCGCCACCGTGGCCACCGGGGAGACCAGCTTGGTGGTGCCGGCATTTTTGAAGGAGATGGTCACATCCCGGGTCTCATCCGGGGCAATGGGCTGATCCATGGCCGAGCGGGTCACCAGCACCACCGGCTGGGGGGTGTTCTCCCGGCCCAGGGCGGGAATGGCGATTTTGTCGGTGATGCTGCCCTGGATAGTGGAGATGTTGTTGTTATAGTTGAACTTCATGTCCACGCCCAAAGACTGGTTGGGGGAGGCGATGACGCTGGCGGCTTTGAGATGGATGGTCAGCGTGGCGCTCTGCTTGGCGGCGATATCCGCCAGGGCGAAGGAGGTGCTGCCGCCGGAGATGGTCAGGCCGTCGGAGGGGGTGAAGGTGATGACCGGGGACTTGAGCCGGGAGCCGCTGAGGTTGCGGACGGTCACGTCCAGCTCGATCTCCTGCCCGGCCTCGATGGGTTTGGCCATTTCGCTGCGGGAGACCAGTACCATGGGAGCGGGGGCGGGCTCCTTGGGCTCGTCGTAGTCCCGCTTGGGCTCCGGCTCATAGACCTTGGCCTCCGTGATGGTCACCTCCAGGGTCTGGTAGCTTCCCGGCTCTCCGGCCTGGCCCACCTGCAGCCGCAGCGTCTGGCCCACGCCCTTGTATTTGACGCCGGAGAGCGTAACAGCATAGACCAGCGGCGCACCGTCGGGAGAAGTCCTGGTCACGGAGACGCTGCCGCCGGAGAAGCTGTCGTCCAGCTTGGTGATGTCCAGGGAGGCGGGACTGGAGGTGCCGGCTCCGTCACTGGTATCCTTGATGGAGACGGTAATGTCCGCTGTGGCGTCCTTTTCCAGCTTGGAAAGGGTCTTGCCGCCGGATGTGACCGTATAGCCGGTCACGTACAGGTTCCCGCCCTCGGCCCGGGCAAGGGGCAGGGCAGCGGTCAGCAGGGTCAAAATGGCAAAGAGCGCGCAGGCGCTTCGGGTCAGTCGGTTGTTCATGGGTGGGTCCTCTCCTTTTTGTTGACTTCATTGGAAACGATCTCGCCGTCGATCAGCGTGACGATCCGGTCGGCATAGGCGGCCATCTCCGGGTCGTGGGTGACGAGGATGATGGTCTGGTGGTAGTCCCGGGCAAAGGTACAGATCATCTGCATGATCTCCACGGTGGTCTTGGAGTCCAGGTTTCCCGTGGGCTCGTCGGCGAACACCACGTCCGGACGGGCAATGAACGCCCGTGCGATGCCTGCCCGCTGCTGCTGGCCGCCGGACATCTGCCGGGGGAAGTGGTCCAGCCGGTGGGAAAGGCCCACCCGTGTCAAAAGCTTCCGGGCGGCGGCCTCCCGCTCCGGGCGGGACACGTCCCGGAACAAAAGGGGCAGGGCCACGTTTTCCGTGGCGGTGAGGCCCGGCAGCAGGTTGTAGGACTGGAATACGAAGCCCAGGTGCTTTTGCCGGAAGGACGCCAATTGGTTTTCGCTCAGGCGGGAGATGGGCACGCCGCCGATGAGGACTTCACCCCGGGTGGGCTTTTCCATGCCTGCCAGCTGGTTGAGCAGGGTGCTCTTGCCGGAGCCGGAGGTGCCGAAGATGCAGCAGATCTCTCCGCGCATGACGCTGAGGTTGATCCGCTTGAGGGCCACCACGGTCTCGTCGCCGATGGGATATTCTTTGCGGATGTCTTTCACTTCAATGATGGGGCGGCTGCGGGGAGCGGTCTGGTTCATGGTCGCTGCGCCTCCTTTCTGGTGGCTATCATAGCCGGTCAAGCTTTAAACGCCATATAGAGGGGGTTAAGATTTCTAAAGGAAGCGTACAGAAAAGCGCCCCCGGAAAATCCGGGGGCGCTTACAGATCAAAAGGGGTCAGGAGGGACACAGGGGCAGGCGCAGGAGAAACTCCGTGCTGCGGCCCGGTGTTGGCCGGGCGGCCAGGGTGATGCTGCCGCCGTGCTTTTCCATGATGCGCCGGGTGATGGCAAGGCCCAGGCCGCTGCCGCCGCCGGTGCGTGCGTCGCTGCCCACCACAAAGGGCTCGAAGATCCGGGCGGCCCGGTCCGGCGGGATGCCGGCGCCGTTGTCGCCCATGCGCACAAGCGCTGTGCCGCCGCCGGTCTCCAGGTCGAAGTAGAGCACGGTGCCCAGCCGGTTGTGGCGCAGGGCGTTGGAGAGGAGGTTATCCAGCACCCGGCGGAATTGCAGCGGGTCCACGGAGCAGAAGACCGGCTGGTCCGGGATGGAGACGCTGAGGGAGAAGCCGGCCAGGTCGATCTCGTCGTATTTTCCCGCCAGGTATTCCCGCAAAAATTCTGCCAGATCCGTCCGCTCCGGGTACAGGACAAAGGCGGGATGCTCCACCTTGCTGTATTCATGGAAGGCGTTCACCAGATCTGTCAGCGTATCCGCCTTGGCCTGGATGGCCCGCAGATACCGCTCTGTCTGTTCCGGGGGGACCTTGCCGTCACAGATGGCGCCGATGTAGCCGGAGATGACGGTGATGGGAGTCTTGAGGTCGTGGGAGATGTCCGCGATGAGCTTCTGTCGGCCCTCGTCCAGCCGCCGCCGCTCCGCCTCGCTCTCCGCCAGACGCTCGGAAAACCGGTCGAAGCTCTCGCCGATGCGGCAGATCTCCCAGGTGCCGCCGCAGTCGCCCACCCGGCTGGTCCGGCCCTCCGCCTGGGCGGACACCGCGTCGTTGAGCCGCTGGAGGGGCCGGCCGATCTTGTTTTTCAGCCACCAGATGAAAAGACCCGCCGCTGCCAGATACAGCGGGATCACCAAAAGCCAGATCCGCCAGGAGGCGTTGTAGTAGCGGTAATAGGCGTCGGCATCCAGTACGGCGTCCCGCAGCAGCAGCGTGCGGGTCTGTCCGGCGTCGTTTACAAAAGCGTAGCGGGAGAGGTAGCTGCCGTCAACGCGGCGGCCGAACAGCAGCCGGAATTCCCGGGGCGTGTAGGCCCGCTTCCCGTCCTCAAAGCCGCCGAATACCACTTGATAGTCCTGGTCCAGGATCATGACGGCCTCCAGCGCCGTGGTGCCGTCGCTGCGGTACTGGTGGCGGATGAACAGGTAGCGCTGCCCGCCGTCCGTCGGGAGTTCGTAGGCGTCCACCACGGAGCTTCCCCCGTATACCGGGACACAGGACAGCTCCTGCGCTGTATAGGCGGCGTCAAAGCCGTCGGAGGAGGCATATACCAGCTGGCCGGATGCATCATAGACGGCAAAGGCGCTGCCGGTATGGCCCATATAGTGCCGGAGCTGTTCGTAGCTTTCGCCGGTCAGGGCGGGGTCGGCCAGCGCGGCGCCCCAGTCTGCCGGCTGAAAAAGCCAGCCCAGCCAGGTGTTCCACAGGACAAACACACCGCCGGCGATGGCCAGCAGCGTCAAGGTAAAGAGCAGATAGTTTTTGGCCAGGAGACTGAACAGGCTCCCGCGCAGCGGCTTATTTTTCAATTTTATAACCCAGTCCTCTCACAGTGATGATGTGGCGGGGATTTTTGGGATCGTCCTCGATCTTTTCCCGGAGCTTGGAGATATGCACCATCATGGTGTTGTCATCCCCTTCAAAGTAGGTGCCGATGGCACCCTCATAGAGCTGGATCTTGGTGAAGATCCGGCCCGGGGAGCGCATGAGCATGGCCAGGATCTTATATTCCATGGGGGTGAGGAGAATGGGCTGGCCGTTTTTGGTCAGCTGGAAGCTGGCCGTGTCCAGCGTCAGCTCCCGCACGGTGAGGATACTGCCGCTGGTCCGCTCCGCCCGGCGCAGCTGTGCCTTCACCCGGGCCACGATCTCCACCGGGTTGAAGGGCTTGGCGATATAGTCGTCGGCGCCCAGGTTCAGTCCCAGGATCTTGTCGTTGTCCTGACTCTTGGCGGAGAGGATCAAGATCGGGATGTCGCTGTATTTGCGCAGGGCGCGGGTGAGCTCGAAGCCGTTCATCTCCGGCATCATGATGTCCACAATGGCCATGCTGGGCGACTGCTCCCGGGCAATGCGCAGGGCGGAGGCACCGTCCCCGGCCTCCAGGACGAAGAAGCCCTCCCCCTCCAGGTAGAGGCGCAGCAGGTCCCGGATATCGGCGTCGTCTTCGGCGATCAGGATGGAAGCGTCCATACGATGTCCTCCTTTTACAGATGTGTTGTGCCGGCTTTGTGGGCCTATTATAGCAAATTCCGCTCTGCCGTCAAACCCCGGAGGCCGCCTTCGGGAAAACCTTTAGAAAACTTAAGAAAAAGCACGCCCCGCTCTCCGCATGGGGAGGAACGGGACGTGCTTTTTCAAGAAACGCTCTGCCTGCGCAAAGAGACTGCGGGAAAAATTGCGGCGCAGGCATCACAGCGAGCGCTTGATCTGCTGCATGTTTTGGTGGATCTTGGCCATGGTGGACTCCGCCTTGGCCATTTCCTGGGCATCGACGCCGTGCATCATACGGCCCACAAAGGCGGCGGCCGCCTGCTCCAGCTGATGGACCAGGGCCTCGCCCTGAGGAGAGAGGGTGATGGGGTGCACCCGCCGGTCCTCCTCGGACCGCTCTATTACGATCAGGCCCCGCTTTTGCAGGGAGGCCAGGACCTGGCTGATCATCCCCTTGCTCAGGGGGAGCGAGCGGCAAAGGTCGTTGGCAGCGTTGCAGTTTTCCGTCAGCGCCAGCAAAAGGCCGATCTCCGTCCGGGAGAGCGTACCGCCCACTGCGCGGCGGCAAAAATCCAGATAGGTTTTATGCACGGCCGACATCTGGGCAAAAAATTGCGAGAGCTGCCCGATGGCCTGATTTTGTGGGGACAAGTGGATCACCGCCTGATTGTTTAAATCTAAACAAACAACAGTATACCATCCGTTTTGCCATACCGCAAGCGGGAAATACCGCTTGGTGGAGAAAAGGACTCACGCAGGCGGCAGGTGCCGGGTCTGGCGGCGCAGATGCAGGTCATAGAGCAGGCAGGCCAGAAGATTGACCAGCGCCGACGCGGGCACGGCCAGAGCAATGGTGAACATGCCGGCGCCGGGGAGGGTGCTGAGCAGGTAGGAAAGGGGCACCCGCACCAAAAAGGCGGAGGCCAGCCCCTGGATCATGACAAAGGTGGTGCGCTCACTGCCGTTGAAATAGCCCAGGAAGCAGAAGACGGATGGTGTGAGCAGGTGTTCAAAGGAGCTGCCCCGGAAATAGGAGGCGGCGGCCGCGATCACGGCCGGGTCGTCCTCAAAGATGGCGGCCAGCAGGTGACCGCCGAAAAATGTTAGGAGGAAAATGGCGCATCCGAAGATCTGGGAGATGCCCCAGGCTGCCACCAGCGCCTGTCGGGCCCGCTGAGGCTGCCGGGCACCCATGTTCTGGGCCACGATGGTGGACAGAGCCGACATAAAGGCCATGGGGACGATGGATAAAAAGAGAAAGAGCTTTTCCGTGATGCCGATGCCGGCGGAGGCCACCAGACCAAGCCGGTTGACGATGCTGGTGATGATCAAAAATGAGATGTTGACCAGGGTATCCTGCAAGGCGATGGGGGCGCCTACCGCCAGAATGCGGCGGACCGGCTTCCCGGTGTGAAAGTCCGCTCTGGACACAGAGAAGGGGAGCGGGTGACGGCGCAGATATAAAACGGAAAAGGCCACGCTGCCCGCCTGGGCCAGGATCGTGGCCCAGGCGGCACCGGCGGCGCCCAGGTGGGCGCCCCAAACCAGACACAGGTCCAAGACCACGTTGATGCAGCAGGCCAGAAACACGAAGAGAAGCGGGACCCGGGAATTGCCGAGCCCCCGGAAAATACCGCTGATCCCATTGTAGGCCGCCACAAAGACCATGCCGCCTCCGCAGATGCGAAGATAGGCCACGGTCTCATCCACCGCGTCGGCGGGCACATGCATCCACCCGGTCATGGCCGGCGCGAGCAGCAAAAGGGCAGCGGTCAGGGCGGCGGTCACCGCCAGAAAAAGGCGGATCTGTCCGGCCACCACCTGGGCACCGTCCTGAGGGGTGCGGGCGCCCACGGCCTTGCCGATGAGCACGGTCACGCCCATGGTCAGTCCGGTGATGACAGCGGTGACGGCCACCATCATCTGGCTCCCCACAGCCACCGCTGCGGTGGAGGCCGTGGAGGCAAAGCGGCCCACCACCGCCAGATCCACCGCCCCGTAGAGCCCCTGCAGCAGCAAAGAGAGCATCAGCGGCATGGAAAAGCGGATGAGCGGCGGGAGAATGGGGCCGGTCAAAAAGGCGTTTTCATGGGGTTCGGGGACCATGGCAAAACCTCCTAACAAAAAGAAAAACGCCAACAAGCATACACTTGTTAGCGATAATGTACCAAACGAAGCACCCCAGGCGCGTTGGCATTATATCAAAGCGCAGACGGCATGTCAAGCTGCCGCGCAGGGAATGGGTGCGGTGGGTGAAAAGGAAAGTGAAGGCGGGCGAGGGAACTTTTTCCCGCGTGGTCCGTCCAACCAAGCAGAACGGATTCCTGCTGGCATGATTTCGGAACCACATCAAAAAAGAGGAGCGATCAAAGATGAACAAAAAAGTTTGGATCCTGGCTCTGACCGGCATCCTGGCCTGGTCGATGGCGTTTTCTGCCGGGGCGGCGGACACGGCCCGGCTCATCCCCGACTCCGCCGGAACAGAGGACACGGCCCAGCCGGTGCTGGATTCCGCCCAGGTGCTGGTGCCGCTTTCCGAGGCTGAGGAGGCGGAGAGCGCGCCGCTTACCCGCGGGGAGCTGGTGGCCATGCTCCATGAGCAGGCGGGCAGCCCGGTGGTGAATTACGCCATGGACTTTTCGGACGTGGAAGAGGGGGATCCTCACGCCGAGGCCATCCGGTGGGCAGCCAGCGAGGGCATCGTCCTGGGATATGAAGATGATACCTTCGGGGATGAAGAGGCCGTCAGCCGTCAGCAGATGGCTGTGATCCTCTACCGCTATGCCCAGCATGAGGGGAAGGGCTTTACCGGCGCCTGGGCGTTCCCGCTGACGTTTTCCGATGCCCAAGCGGTGGGCGGCTATGCCTATGAGGCCATGTGCTGGATGACCATGCACGGCGTCTTGGAGGCGGACGGCGACAATGCCATCGACCCCCAGGGGCAGGTAACCCGCCAGCAGGGGGAGCAGAT
>CAUWEK010000031.1:0-15899 GCA_963557435.1 uncultured Dysosmobacter sp. | reverse complement strand
GAGCCCGGCGGGCAGTGCCGGACCGTTTGCTTATTCCACTATGCGGAATCAAATTCCTCGAAAAGCGAACAACAAACATTGCTCATGAATTGTCAAACTAACTATACTCTATAAAGCCACCAGTGTCAAAGACTTTTGCACCCATTTTCGCCAAAAAATTAACAGAAAAAACGGCGGACGCCGGCATCTGCTGTGCCGGCGTCCGCCGCGGATGGAACCGGTCATAGCAGACCCCGCACACGCTCCGTCAATCGGACCCACAGCCGCCCGGTCAGGGCGGGCCAGAGGAAGATGAAGACAGGACTGAGAGCCCAAAACCAAACGGGAGACCACGCCAGCACCGCCAAAGGCACCAGGGCCGCCGCCAGGATGGCCAGGGAGCGGGGCAGATGGCCGATGCCCAGGATCAGGGCGGATTTCCACAAAGCGCAAAACGGACGGCCCGGCTCCTGCCGGATCAGCGGCGGCAAAAACACCGCTGCCAGCGCCAAACAGGCAAGGCAGAACAGGGCCGCGGCCCAGAAAAGCACCCGCACCTGCCCCGGCAGCGCCCCCACCGCCTGAATGTACAGGTAAAAAAAGTAGCCGGCGGCCAGCAGGACCAGAGTACACAGGCAGGCGGGGCGGAAGCAGCGGCGGAACCCACGAAAGAATCGTTTCAGGGAGGGCGGCTCTCCGCCGCCGGGACCCATGGCTTCGCAGAGACCGCAGGCGGCGGCGCCCGCCGTAAATACCGGCACGGCGCACAGCAGCGTGAAAAAGCTCACCACGAACCAATCCAGCAGGGCGGACAGTGCGCGCATCAGGGGGGAATCCAAATCGAAAAAGCGGGACATGAGCGGCTCCTTTCTCGCCGGATATCGGCGGCTTGGGGACCGGCCTTCCGTCTGCGGAAGGGCCGGGGGAAAACGTTTCAGACAGCACCGCTGAAGGAACAGGTTCCGCCTGCGGGGCCTCGAAGGTTACAGACAGTATTGCAGAAGCGAAAATAAATGTCAATACAGATAAAAAACGGGAGGTTTTTGCAGACATATGTGAGTAAAAATGCACATATGTAATTTGCGCAAGGAAAAGAGCGGACAGGTTACATTTTTGCGCAAAATGGCGGAGCGCAGGAATAAACAAGAAATGTTTCAGAAACTTTTTTGCGGCGCACAAAAAAATTTCTGGCAAAAACGATATATTGACAGTCAATTTTACCCTGTCTATAATTTGAAAAAACAAGAAAAAGTGACGTTTTTTCCAAGTATTTGCAAAAATAAATGACCTATTTTGTTTCTGAAACAAATTGAGGTGGTACCCCATGAAGATCACGGTCCGCAAGGTTGCGGCCATGGCCGGCGTGTCCCCGGCATCCGTGTCCCGGTATATGAACAGTCCCGATTCCGTCAGCGCCCAGATCGCCGGACGGATCGAGAGCACCCTGCTGGCCCTGGACCGGCAGCCAGTGGCCCGGCGGCCCAAAAAGAAGATTATTTTGATCCTGCTGACCCATCTGCGCTTTGACTTTTACAGCCGTACCCTGGCGGAGCTGCTGGAGCGCGAGGAGGACGGAGAGTACGCGTTCATGCTGGTGCGCTACAATCCCCGCACGCCGGAGACCGTGCGTACCTTTGTCAGCCGTATGCACCCGGCCGGGGTGGTCTACTTTGAAGAGGAGATCGACAGCGGTATCCTCCGCTATCTGCAAAGCTGCGGTCTGCGCACCGTCATGTGCGGCGGCGTGGCGCTGGACCACCAGTCCGACCGCGTCCATGTCAACGACATTGCCGCCGCCTACGAGGGCACCCGCTACCTTCTGGAGCTGGGCCACCGGGAGATCCTGTTTTTGTCCGACGACGAAAAAAAGATCGGCGCCGGCTTCCAGCGCATCACCGGCAGCCGCAAGGCCATGGAGGAGCAGGGGCTGAGCCTGCCGGAGGAGCAGGTCATCCGGGGCGGCGTTACCTACGAAGCCGGGTACGCGGCCATGGAGGCGGCGCTGGCGGAGGAAAAGCGCTTTACGGCGGTGTTCGCCTTCAGCGACGAGCTGGCGGTGGGCGCCATGGCTGCGCTGTACGACGCGGGACTGCGGGTGCCGGAGGACGTATCCGTGCTGGGCTATGACGATCTGACCATCGCCACCCGGGTACGCCCTGCCCTGACCACCGTCCACCAGCCCATTGAAGCCTTCGTGGAAAAGACGCTGGAGCTCATGGCGCAGCCGCCCCAGACCCTCCACACGGAGATACTGCTGCCCCACTCCATCGTGGAGCGGCAGAGCTGCCGCCGTCTGGAAGAGACGGCGCACGGACAATGAGCCTGATACCCCGATATGGTGAAAGAGAATACCAACAAACAAAAGGAGAATGGTTATGAAAAAGAAGATCACAGCAATGCTCCTGGCCGCGGTCATGGCGCTTTCCGCGGCGGCACTGACCGGCTGCGGCCAAAGCGGCAGCTCCGACGGACCTGTCAGCCTGACACTGTCTTTGTGGGACGAAGCCCAGCTGCCGGTCATCCAGGAAAACGTGGACAGCTTCAACGCCGCCCACGAAGGCCAGATCGAGGTCACCATCGAACAGATCCCCTGGGATACCTACTGGACCAAGCTGGACGCCTCCCTGGAGACCGACGAGGCGCCCGACGTGTTCTGGATGAACACTTACGCGGGCAAGTATGTGGACGCGGGCGTGCTGGAGCCTCTGGACAGCTACATTGAGGCCGACGGCATCGATATGAGCGCCTATGCCCAGGGCCGCGTGGACGCCTTCAACCTGAACGGCAGCCAGTACGCCATGCCCAAGGGCCTGGACACCGTTGCGGTGGCGCTGAACACGGAGCTGTTCAGCCGCTACGGTGTGGAGCTGCCCCAGGAGGGCTGGACCTGGGATGACATGCGCGCCATTGCCACCGAGCTCAAGGACGCCATCGCCGCTGCCGGCGGAAGCGAGTATCCCATCGTCATGGAGCTGGACGCCCAGCCCTCCTGGATGAATTTCCTGTATCAAAACGGCGGCAACTACATCAGTGAGGACGGCAAGACCTGCGGCATCGCCCTGCCGGAGTCCAAGGACGCCGTGCAGCAGGTGGTGGACCTGATGGCCAACGGTCAGATGGCGCCCTACTCCGTGCTGACGGAGACCAAGGGCACCGACCTGTTCATCTCCGGCCAGGCGGCTATGGTGTTCATCGGCTCCTGGAAGTCCAGCGTGCTGGAAGAGAGCTCCCTGGCCCAGGCGGGCAATGTGCAGCTGATCCAGATGCCCGCCATGGCGGAAAACAACTATACCTGCATGGGCGGCCTGGGCTACTCCATGTCCGCCAGCTGCCCCAACAAGGACGCGGCCTGGGAGTTCATCAAGTACATCACCGGTGAGGAGGCTCTGGCCCACGAGGCCGAGGCCGGCATCGATATCCCTGCTTATCTGGACGCCCAGGAGGGCTATGTGGCCAACTTCAAGAACATCAACGCCCAGGTGTTCATGGATGCCTCCAAGACCGGCTTTGCCTATCCCTCCAACGGCAACATGGACTGGACCGCCACGGTGAACGACGCCATGCAGGCGGCGTTCGGCGGTGTCAAGTCCGTGGACGAGGCCATGGATGAGGGCGCAGCCGCTGCCCAGGCCATTTTGGACGACGTGTTCGGCGAATGAGTTTCCCATGCGGCGGCCCCGCTTCCGGGGCCGCCGCGGGCGGATTTGCCGGGCTGAAAACCGCGCTCCGGACCTGCCGTCCGGAGGTGGTTTTGAGCCCGGGGATTATGCTCCCGGCCATGAGGGAAATAGGAGGAAGGCAATGAAAAGACGAGAGAGCCGGCTGGACAGGCGCCGGCGCAATGAGATGTGCACCGCCTACCTGTTCATCCTGCCCATGTTTTTGGGCCTGGTGGTGTTCAGTGTGGTCCCGTTTATCCAGAACATCCTGTACAGCTTCCGCAAAATGGGCACCTTCGGCGACGGCACATTCATCGGGTTGAAGAACTACCGGGACCTGCTCTCGGACGAGACGTTCTGGCTGGCGCTGAAAAACACGGCCTTTTACGCGGTGGTGGGCGTGCCGCTGGTGATCATCTTCTCTGTGTTTTTGGCGAACCTTCTCAACAAGAAGATGCGGGGCCGGACGGTATACCGCACGCTTTTGTTCATCCCCGCGGTGACGATCCCCGCCGCCATCGGCATTTTGTGGCGCTGGATCCTCAACTACCAGTACGGCATCTTCAACTGGTTTTTGGAGAAGCTGGGCCTGCCCCGGATCTCCTGGCTGGGCGATGTGGAGTATGTGCGATGGTCCATCATATTGGTGGTGGTGTGGTCCATGGTCAGCTACTATGTCATCATCATGCTGGCGGCCATGCAGGGCATCGACAGCTCCTATTACGAGGCCGCCCGGCTGGACGGGGCCAGCAACCGGCAGATGTTCTTCAAGATCACGCTGCCCATGCTCACGCCCATGATCTTCTTTTCCGTCATCATGGTCACCATCGGCATTTTGCAGATCTTCGACTTTATCTATCTGATGGTGGACCGGGACACTCTGTCGTATACGTACAGCATGAGCCTGGTGACGTACTTCTACGAGTGCGCCTTCAACAAGAGCAGCATGCGCGGCTACGGCGCGGCCATCTCCGTGGTGCTGGCGGCCATTATCATGGTCATCACCATCATTCAGATGATCGGTAAAAAATACTGGGTCCGCTCTGACCTGTAAGGCCCGGGAGGTGCGAGCATGAAAAAGAAAAGACGCCAACTGAGCGGCGAGACGCCCCTGTCCAGAGCTATGACCCACTTGGTGCTCATCGTCGCGTCGTTCCTGGCCTTCGGCCCCTTCGTGTGGATGTTCCTCACGTCCATCAAGACCTATGAGGAGACCATCCAGATCCCCATGAAGTTTCTGCCGGAGGTGCCCCAGTGGGTCAACTACTCCATCGTCTCGGACAAGCTGGACTTCCCCCAGCTTTACCTCAACACCATTTTGGTGACGGTCATGATGATCGTGGGGCAGATGCTCATCGTCACCATCTGCGCCTACGCCTTTGACCGGCTGCGTTTTCCCGGGAAAAACATCCTCTTCATGGGCATGCTGGCGCTGATGATGGTGCCCGGCCAGATCTTCATCCTGCCCCGGTTCAAGCTGATGGTGGCCATGGGCCTGACCAACACGCTGGTGGGCCTGGTGCTGCCGGGACTGTTCAACATCTTCGGCGTGTTCCTCATGCGCCAGTTCTTCTCCACCATTCCCCGGGAGCTGGATGAGGCGGCCCGCATCGACGGATGCAGCTACTTCCGCATCTACTGGAACGTGCTGCTGCCGCTGGTGAAGCCCGGATTGACTACCCTGGCCATTTTGGGCATGCTCAATACCTGGAAAGACCTGATGTGGCCCCTGATCAACAACTCCCAGGCCAGCAAAATGACCCTGGCGGCGGGCCTGGCCATGCTCATCGGCGAGCACACCACCTACTACGAGCAGGTCATGGCCGGCGGCGTCATCGCCGTGCTGCCGCTGATCGTGCTGTTCGTCATTTTCCAGCGCCAGTTCGTGGAGGGCATCGCCCACAGCGGCATCAAGGGTTGAGTTTTTTGGATTCGTATATTTATAATAAGGAAAGGAACGTGAGCCCATGTTTTACCGCTATCCCATCAATGACGTCCATATCCACCTCTTTGACCCCAAGGACATGGACGAGTGCATCGCCATGGTGGACGAGTGCGGATATACAAACTGGACGTTTTTGGCCTGCACCGTCATCGACAGCCCCTTTGCCCTGACCCAGAATCTGCTGTGCGCGCTGATGAAGCTGCGGGAGGGCGGCCGCTGCCAGGCCTTTGCCTCCTTCCACTATGACGGCAACGTAGTGCCCGATGCCGATAACCTCCTTCAGCAGATCCGCTGGTTCGATCAGGCGGGCTTTGACGGCATCAAGATGCTCGACGGCAAGCCCGGCGTGCGCCTGCGGCAGAACCTGCCCCTGGATGCCCCCAACTACGACAAGATGTTCGACTACGCCCAGCGGACCCAGTTCCCCATTTTGTACCACATCAACGACCCCATCGAGTTCTGGTACCGGGACCGTCTGCCCCAGTGGGCGGTGGAGAAGGACTTCTTCTACGGCGACGGCCGCTTCCCCCACAAGTTCCAGATCGACGAGGAGACCTTCGGCTTTTTGCGCAAGCATCCCAACCTGAACCTGTGCATCCCCCACTTCTTCTTCGTCTCCGACCAGCCGGGCCTGTGCGCGGAGATGCTGGACCGCTATCCCAATCTGTTCTTTGACATCACCCCCGGCTGGGAGATGTTTGAAAATTTCGCCAAGGACCGGGACTACTGGCGCCGCTTCTTCGATACCTACTCCCACAAGATCCTCTTCGGCACGGACACCTTCTCCGACCACTGGCGCGAGACGGTCACCTGCCTGCGCCGGGTGCTGGAGACGGACGAGCCCTTCACCGCCTTTGAGGAAAACTGCGTGGGACTGGATCTGCCGGAGCAGACCCTGCGGGACATCTATTTCAACAACTACCATAAGTTTATCCGCCGCCTGGACAAGAAGATCAACGTGGACATGGTCCTGGAGTATGCCGATACCCTGTATGACCGGGTCCCCGCAGGCGAGCACCATCAGATGCTCTGCGACACCATCGACTATCTCAAAGCGGAGATCGCCAAGTACCGGTAAGGGCGAAGGAGAGGGTTTTTGTGAAACTTTGTGTGATCGGCGGAGCCGGAGCACGCTCCGCATTTTTGACCAAGTCCCTGGTAAAGGCCGCCGGGGACATCCGGGTGGACGAGATCGTCCTCATGGACAACGACCGGGAAAAGCTGCGCACCTACGGCGAGATCTCCAGGGAGCTGGCCCGGCGGCTGGACCCGCAGCTGAAGTTCTGGGTGACGGACGACGCCGAGGCCGCCCTCCGGGACGTGGACTACATCATCACCACCATCCGCGCCGGCGGAGACGCCGGGCGGCTGTTCGATGAAAAGACCTGCCTTGCCCACGGCGTGCTGGGCCAGGAGACCACCGGCGCCGGCGGCTTTGCCATGGCCCTGCGGTCCGTCCCCACGCTGGTGTATTACTGCACGCTTGCCAGGAAGGTGGCCCATCCCGGACACCTGATCTTCAACTTCACCAATCCCAGCGGCATCATCACCCAGGCCCTGCGCTCCCGGGGGTTCGACAATGTCTACGGCATCTGCGACGCTCCCAGCGGCTTTATCAAGCAGCTGGAGGAGATATTGGACGTGCCCTACGGGGAGCTGGACATCGAGTGCTATGGCCTCAACCACCTGTCCTGGTTCCGCAACGCCCGGCTCCACGGCCGGGACGTACAGCGTGAGCTTTTGGACAATCCCCGCACCTACCAGCATTCGGAGATGCGGCTTTTCACCCGGGAGATGGCACGCCTTAGCGGCGAGTGCATGCTCAACGAGTACCTCTACTTCTACTACCGGCGGGAAAAGTCCCTGTCCATGATCCAGAAGGCGGAGCACCCCCGGGGGGAGATGATCTATCTTATCAACCGGGAGCTGGAGCAGCAGCTTTCCCAGCTGGAGCTGCCCCGGGACTTTGAAAAGGCCTTCAACCTCTACATGACCGCCTACGGCAAGCGGGAGAACGCCTACTTCTCCGTGGAGAGCGGCGCATGCCGGGAGAAGGTGTGGCAGCCGCCTGCGGTGGAAGAGTTCCTCTCCCAGCCCGACGAGGGCGGCTACGCCGCTGTGGCGCTGCGGTTCATCCGGGCCATCACCGAGGGCGAGGCGTGCCGTATGGTGCTCTCTGTGCCCAACGAGGGCGCCATCGAGGGCCTGGCGGATGACGACGTGGTGGAGATCACCTGCGACATCCGCGCCGACGGGGCCCACCCGGTGCATATCGGCGCCATCGACGAGTTCCAGCTCCAGCAGATCAAGCGCCTCAAGTACTTCGAGCGCTGCACCATCCGCGCGGCGCTGGAGGGAGACCGGGACGCGGCGGTGAAGGGTCTGGCCCTGCACCCCCTGGTCAACGACTTTGAGCTGGCCCAGGCGCTGACGGACATCTTCTTCCGCCAGTACGCCGATTTTATCCATAGGAACGAGGACGCCCCCAACTGAGGAAGGACCGGAGCGATGCGTATGTACGATTTCAAGACCTTTGCCCAGATGAATCTGGACCTGATCTTCAAGGATTTTGACCGCCTGCCCCAGCCGGGGGAGGAGGTGCTGGCCAATCGCTTTTCCATGCAGCTGGGCGGCGGTCCCATGGTGTGCCCCATCGTGCTGGAGCAGCTGGGCTGCCGGGTGCGGCTGGGCACGTTCCTGGGCCGCAGCACCGTCAGCGAGCTTTGCCGTCAGCTGCTGGCCCAGCGGGGCTTTTCCAGCTACGACGTCTTTGAGACGGACTGCCCCGACCCGGAGGTGGTCACCAGCGTCTTTTCCTGGGCCCATGACCGGGGCTTTTTGTCCCACAACGCGGGGGTGTATGAAAGCTCTCTGGACCCGGAGACGGTCTACGGCTTTTTGCGTGACGCCCGGGTGGTATTCGCCCCCGTGGGGCACCCGGAGGTCACCCGCCGGCTCCACCGCCAGGGGGTGAAGGTGGTGTACGACAACGGCTGGAGCGACGATCTGTCCATCGACGACATCAAGGCGTTTTTGCCGGACATCGACGTCTACACCCCCAACGACAAAGAGGCCATGAAGCTGGCGGGCACCGGCGACGTGGAGGAGGCGGTGCGCTTCCTGGCCCGCTATACCCCCCGCCCGGTGGTGACCCTGGGCAGCCGGGGCTGCGCCTACTGGGAGGACGGGGACATCCGCTACGCCCCCGCCATCGACGAGTTCCGGGCGGTGGACACCACCGGCGCCGGGGACAACTTTCTCTCCGGCGTCATCTACGGGCTTTTGCAGGACCGGCCTTTGGGCGAGTGCGTGCGATTGGGCAATATCATTGCCGGTCAGTCCACCACGGCCATGGGGTGCTTCGGCACGGCCATCACGCCGGCCCTCATCCGGAAGTATCTGTGAGGAGGCCGCCATGGAGCTTGTGATTTCACAGGAGCGGCTGGCGGATACCTTCGCCGCCCTGGTGGCCATTGACTCCCCCTCCCGGGGCGAGCGGGCCATGGCCGACGGGCTGACAGGCCGCCTGGAGGCCCTGGGGCTCACGGTGACGGAGGACGGCGCCGGGGATAAGATCGGCGGCAGCTGCGGCAACCTCTACGGCTTTCTGCCCGGCACGCTGGACCTCCCTCCCCTGCTGCTGTGCGCCCACATGGACACAGTGGCCCCCTGGCAGGGCAAGCGGGCCGTGCGGGAGGCAGACGGCACCATCCACAGTGCCGGGGACACGGTGCTGGGCGCCGACGATCTGGCGGCGGTGGCCGTCATTTTGGAGGTGCTGACCGCCCTGGGAGAAAGCGGCGTGCCCCACCGGCCCATTGAGGTGCTCTTTTCCGCCTCGGAGGAGACGTACTGCGAGGGCGCCGCGGTGTTTGACTTTTCCAGGGTGCGCGCCCGGGAGGCCTATGTGCTGGATTACGAGGGGCCTTTGGGGCAGGCGGTGGTGGCCGCGCCCACCATTCTGGGCTTCACCGCCGCGGTGACCGGCCGGGCCTCCCACGCGGGCTTTGCCCCGGAGGCGGGCGTCAGCGCCCTGCTCACCGCCGCCCGGGCCGTCACGGCCGTCCCCAGCGGACGGGTGGCGCCGGACACCACCTTAAACTTCGGACTGGTGGAGGGCGGCAGCGGCACCAACATCGTGCCCCAGACGTGCGTTGTCCGGGGAGAGATCCGCAGCATGGACCACGGCCGCGCCCTGGCCCAGGCGGCTCTGGTGCGCTCGGCCTTTGAAAGGGCCTGCGCCGAAAGCGGCGCCTCCCTGGACTTTCAGGATCGGTGCTTCATCCAGGCCTACCGGGTGGCGGAGGACGCGCCGGTGGTGCGGCGGTACTTTGACGCCTGCCGGGCCCGGGGCTATGAAACGTCGGTGGTGGAGACCTTCGGCGGCAGTGACAACAATGTCTTGGCCCAGCACGGCATCACCGGCGTGGTGCTGCCCTCGGCCATGCACCGGTGCCACTCCTGCGGGGAATATACTTCCGTGGAGGAGCTGGCGGCGGTGGCGGCGCTGACGGCGGATCTGGTCCTCAGCCGGACATGACACTAAAATACCACAGCACGGCCCGCCCAGCATGCACCGGGCGGGCCGTGTTCATAGCAGGCGGCGGTGGCCGCCGGTGAGAAAGGAGCATTCCCATGGCACGAGAGATCACGGTGGTTTCCGATTTTGTCTGTCCCTACTGCTTTTGGCTGGAGGCGCTCATGGAGCGTCTGCCGGAGCACCCGCCGGTGCGCTATGCCCCCTACCAGCTGACCCGCCGGTGCGAGGCGCAGGTGGATGTGGCGGCGGACCCGGAGCGCCGGGCCCGGTATGCCCAAACCCTGGCCCCCGCCTGTGAGGCGCTGGGGCTGGAGATGCACCTGCCGCCCCGGGTGAGCCCCCGGCCCTATACGGACCTTGCGTTCCAGGGCTGGTACTTCGCCCGGGCCCGGGGCGCGGGCGACGCATTTTATGAGCGGGTGTTCCGGGCCTACTTCCAGGAGGAGCGGGACATCGGCGACATTGGCGTGCTGTGCGCCCTGGCCCAGGACGTGGGACTGGACGCTGCGGCGCTGCGCCGGGCCCTGGAGGACGGGACCTATGCCCGGGCTGTGGAGCAGGACACGGACGAGACGGCATCCCGGCTGGAGATATGCATGGTGCCCACGCTGGTGTGCGGCGCCCACCGGCTGGAGGGCTTCGTGCCGGATGTGGAGACGCTGCGAAGCTGGCTGGAGGAGATCAAAAAGGAGGACGCGTAAGCGTCCTCCTTTGGTTTGGCTGTCATTCGTCCAGGTAGGTGCGCACCACCCGGGGGCGGATGTTGCAGGTGACGGCGCTGGGGCCGATGCCGATGGGCTGATAGAGCCACCCGCAGGGCACGGCGTCCTCTCCCCTGCCGCCCAGCAAAATGACCTCGTCTCCCGCCTGCACGTCGGGAAAGTCGGTGATGTCCGCCATGAACATGTCCATGCACACCCGGCCCAGTACCGGGCACACGTGGCCCCGGATCTTCACCTTTCCCAGGTTGGACAGCTGGCGGAAGTAGCCGTCGGCGTCCCCGGCGGTGACCACCGCCAGGCGGGTGGGCCGCCCGGTGACGGCGGTGCGGTCGTAGCTGACGGGCGCGCCTGCCGGCAGCTGATGCACGATGGCCACCCGGGCCTTCCAGGTCAGCGCCGGGCGAAATGGCAGCGGGCGGACCATGGCGGTCTGGGGCAAAAGGCCGTAGAGCACCGTGCCCACCCGGCAAAGGTCCATGGCGTATTCCGGACAGTTGACGGTGGCTGGCGAGTTGGCGCAGTGGCGCAGCCCGGGGTCCACGCCCAGACGCCTGAGCTCGTCACACACAGCGGAAAATTTCTCGAACTGGCCCCGGGTGTAGGCCCTGGCGTCCTCGGTCTGGGCGTAGGCGCTGGAAAAATGGGTAAAAATGCCGGTCACCTCCAGCTCCGCACGGCCGTAGTCCGCCGCCAGGGCGCGGGCGGCCTTGGCGGGGTCCTGGGCGGCATAGCCGATGCGGCCCATGCCCGTGTCCACCGCCGCGTGGACCATGACCCGTACCCCCTGCCGCCGGGCCTGCTCAGCAAGAAGGCCGGTGTACTCCGGAGATAAAAGGGCCTGGGTCAGCTGGTTTTCCGCCAGAACGGCGGCCTGGTGGGGCGGGGTATAGCCCAGGATCAAAATGGGCAGAGCGATGCCGGCGCGGCGCAGGTCCAGCGCCTCCTGTAAACAGGCCACGCCCAGCCAGCTGCCGGGGATGCCGGCAAAGAGAGCAGCCACCTCCGCGGCGCCGTGGCCGTAGCCGTCGGCCTTGACGATGCCCATGAGACGGCAGCTGCCGGGGATACAGCTTTGCAGGAGGCGGAGATTTTCCCGAAGGGCGGAGCGGTCGATCTCCGTCCAGCAGCGGTCCTTGAAAGACATGGGTCCTCCTTTCCAAATCAGTACGAGCAAAGAAAGCGAAAGGGGCGCGGCGCCGGGCCGCGCCCCCTGGGGATGGGCTGAGGGAACTTACTGGACCGTGTAGACCCAGGTCTTTTTCATGGTCTCCTCGGTGATCTCCTGGCCGATGCCCGGCAGCTCCGGCACCACCAGATCGCCGTGGTCGTCAGGCAGGTAGTCGTACACGCAGGTGCGGCGCAGGCCCTCCTTGATGCCGTAGGAGTGCTGCTCGTGAATGAGGAAGTTGGGGATGACGGTCTCCACGTGCAGGGCCGCCGCCTGGGAGATGGGGCCGCCGCACACATGCACCTGCACCTTCACGTCGTAGGTGTCGGCCATGTCACAGATCTTCTTGGTCTCGGAGATGCCGCCGCACAGGCACACGTCCGGCTGGATGACGCTCAAAGAGCGGTTTTCAAAGAAGGGGCGGTAGCCAAGGCGGGTATAGATCCGCTCGCCGGAGGCCACGGGAATGGAGATCTTGTCCCGGATCTCCCGCATAGAGACGGCGTTGAGGGGGTGCACCGGCTCTTCGTAGTACATGATGTTCAGGTCGTCGATGTAGTTGGCCAGCTGGATGGCGGTGGAGGTATCGGTGAAGGCGTGGAGCTCGATGATGATGTCCAGACTGTCACTCAGGTCCCGGATGGCCTGCAGGCGGGCACGGACCAGCTCCAGCACATGCTTGGGCATCTGGCCCCGCAGGCGCCAGTCCGCGTCCTGCCGGGTGCGCTGCCAGTTGCCGTTGGCGGCCACGCCCACCGGGTCCACCTTCACGGCGGTGTAGCCCTGGGCCATGGCCTTTTTGGCGGCCTCGGCGTACTGTTCGGGCGTCACCATGTTCCGGTCCTCCAGGTCCCAGTCGAACTGGATCTGGCTGGCGTAGGCCCGCAGCTTGTGGTTGGTCTTGCCGCCCAGCAGCTGGTAGACAGGTGCCTTGTAGTACTTGCCCTTGATGTCCCACAGGGCAATGTCGATGGCGCTCATGCCCGCGTTGATGACGGTGCCGCCGCCCATGCCCCAGAAGGTGGTGCGGAACAGCTTTTCCCGGATGGCCTCGCTGTTAAGGGGGTCCATGCCGATGATGAGCTGGCCGAAGTCCTTGACGATCCACACACCCGCGTTGTGGGCGTTGCCGTAGGCCAGTCCCACCTCGCCGAAGCCGCTGATGCCCTCGTCCGTGTTGATGCGGATGCACACGGGGGCGCAGTCCTCGTAGTTGAGGCACTTTGCAAAGTCGAATACGTCGATGCTGGTAATTTTCATGGTGGTGCTCCTTTCGCTGTTTTATTCTTCGGCGGCCTCTTCCTGGTCGTCGTACAGGTTGATGCCCTCTTTTTCCTCACGGGTCTTGAGCAGGCCGAACTGGATGGTGATGATGGTGGCCAGGGCCAGCAGCGCCGGATAGTAGGAGGCGGAGATCAGGGCGAAGGGAGAAAGACCGGTGAGGGTGATGCCCAGCATGATCTGGCCGCCGTGGGGGATGAAGCTCTGGAACACGCAGGCGGAGATATCCAGCAGGCTTGCCACCCGCTTACGGGAGATATTATACTGCCGGGCAAAGCGCATGGCCAGAGGAGAGCTGACCAAAATGGCGATGGTGTTGTTGCCCATGGACATATCGATCAGGCCTGTCAGCAGGCACATGCCGTACTCGGCGCCCCGACGGGAGTGGATGCACCCGCCCATTTTCTCCACCAGCCAGTCGATGCCGCCGTACTCCTTGGCGATGCCGGTCAGGCCCCGGAGGATGATGGTGACGATGATGATGCTCAGCATGCCGCCGATGCCGTCGGTGATGGCGGCGGAGAAGGACACCAGGGTCAGGCTGCCGGTGGCAAAGCCGATCACACCGCACACCGCTGTGCCCAGCAGCAGCACCAATACCACGTTGACGCCCATGAGCGCCGTTACCAGCACCACGATATAGGGGACGATCTTCACCAGCTCGTATTCATAGGTGCCGTTGAGCTGGCCGCCGGCGCCCACAATGTAGTAGGCGATGATAGAGATGACTGCCGCCGGCAGGGCGATGAGCAGGTTCATCTTGAACTTGTCGTTCATCTTGCAGCCGGCGCCCCGGGTGGCGGCGATGGTGGTGTCGGAGATGACGGAGAGGTTGTCGCCGAACATGCCGCCGCCAATGACCGCCGCGATGGCGATGGCGGAGGAGAGATTTGCCTCTTCGGCAATGCCCAGGGCGATGGGACCGATGGCGGCGATGGTGCCCATGGAGGTGCCCATGGCCGTGGCCAGGATAGCGGAGATGATGAAAATGCCGGCAAAGGCAAACTTGCTGGGAATGACGGAAAGGCCGAAGTTCACGGCGGAGTCCATGCCGCCCATGGCCTTGGCGGCGCCGGAGAAGGCGCCCGCCAGGGCAAAGATCATGATCATCAGCATAACGCCCTGCTCGCCGCAGTGCTTTGCCACCAGATCCACGTTCTTATCGATGGTCTCCCGGTTGCGGCTCAGCAAGATCACGGCGGTCAGTCCGCAGACTACCGCGAACTCCCGGGAGATCTGCTTGAAGGGATCGGGTGTGCCCAGAAGGGAAAAGACCAATCCGGCACCCAGATACACAGCCAGAAACGTCAAAAGGGGAATGAACGACTTGACGCCGTAATTCTTTTTTGTTGATAAGCTGCTCATGAGATTTCCTCCATTGCTCGATCCATTGATTGAATTTTCTCCTGAACACAGATATGATATTGATATGGCCAGCTCTCAACATCCCTGTTCTTGACCTTATCATACTGTTCGGACAGGAAAATGACAAATTATGAAAAACTTATCATTTGCCATAACTGACAAAAATATCTCCAAGAACTCGGGGAGAATATTGTCTGAAATATATAAAAGGAGGCGCCGCAGATGACGCTGCAGCAAATACGCTATATTTTGGAGATCTCCCGGTGCGGCAGCATCAGCAAGGCCGCCCAGCAGCTGCTGCTGACCCAGCCGTACCTGAGCAGCATCCTCAAGGATCTGGAAAATGAGCTGGGCATCGTGATCTTTCACCGGGAGCGGCGGGGCGTCACGCTGACAGAGGAGGGCAAGGAATTTCTCTATTACGCCCGCCCCATGCTGGAGCAGGAGCAGCGCATTGAGGCCCTTTACTCCAAGCGTACGGCCAAGCCCCCGCTGCATGTGTCCATCTCCACCCAGCGATACCCCTTTGTGATCCAGGCGTTCATGCGGTTTTTCCAGCAGTGGGACCCGGAGCGCTATGAGATCTGCCTGCGGGAGTGCGGCATGTACCATGTCATCAACCATGTTTACGAAAAAAAGAGCGACCTGGGCATTATCTTTCTCTCCGGCTCCACAGAGTCCTTCATCCGCAAGTATCTGGATATCCGGGATATCCAGTTCAATGAGATCGTGTCTATCGCTCCCTGTGTGTTTTTCCATAAGGACCACCCCATGGCCTGTCACGAGGAGGTGGATATGGAGGAGATGGCCCGCTATCCCTACGCCTCCTTTGAGTCTGATGCATCTGCGTCTTTGGACTTTTCGGAGGAGGCGCTGCTGGCCAATTTCGGCCAGATCCAGCGGCACTTTTCCGTGGCTGACCGGGGAACCATGATCAATATCCTCACGCACACAGATGCCTTTTCCATCGGCAGCGGCATTTTGCCGCCGGGCTTTGCAGGGCCCGAGCTGGTGAGCCGGCCTATCCGGGGGCAGGGAAAGGACATCCGCCTGGGCTGGATCCAGGCCAAGGGCGCTCCCCTTTCCGCCGTGAGCACCGCCTTTGTGGACGAGCTGAAAAAGACGCTCAACCAGGGATAGCGGCCCCTACTGGTAGGGGCCAACCGCCACAATCTCCCCGAATCCCACTATATTCGGCGTGTGGAGAATCGTCGAAACACAAGATGTTGATAACTTGGTG
>CAUWEK010000030.1:0-15908 GCA_963557435.1 uncultured Dysosmobacter sp. | reverse complement strand
CATGACGCCCTCCACCACGTTGCCGTGGATCATGAAGGGGGGGATGCAGTAGGTGAAGCCCTTGTCGATCATAAAGTCGCGGCCGTAGGCCAGCACAGCCTCGTGCAGACGGGCAATGTCGCCCAGCAGGTAATAGAAGCCGTTGCCGGAGACCCGGCCTGCGGCGTCCAGATCAATGCCGCCGAAGGATTCCATAATATCGGTGTGATAGGGAATGGGGAAGTCGGGCGTCTTGGCCTCGCCGAAGCGCTCCACCTCCACATTGGCGGAATCATCGGGGCCGATGGGGACGGAGGGGTCGATGATGTTGGGGATCACCAGCATGATCCTGCGGACCTTTTCCTCCAGCTCACCCTCCAGCTTTTCCAGCTCTGCCAGCCGGTCCGCCTGCTCCTTCACCTGCGCCTTGACCGCCTCGGCCTCCGCCAGCTTGCTGGGGTCCTTCTTGGCCTGGCCCATCAGCATGCCGATCTTCTTGGACAGGCTGTTGCGGGCGGAGCGCAGCTGGTCGGCCTCCGCCACGGCGGCGCGGCGCTTGGCGTCCAGCTCGATGACCTCGTCCACCATAGGCAGCTTGGCATCCTGGAACTTCTTCTTGATGTTTTCCTTGACGATGTCCGGATTCTCCCGGATAAACTTAATGTCCAACATGGTCGTTCACCTCATAAAAAATTTAGAATTGTTTCACGTGAAACAGTTGTTATTTGTTCAGTATGGCTTCTTTCAGCTGCTGATACCGCTGGGCAGGGGAGGTCACCTGATCGTTCTCGCCGGGCAGCAGCTCCACCAGGCCCTCGTCCTCCATGCGCTGCATGGTGGTCAGGCACTCGTCATAGCTGCCGGCGGAGTACTGCTGCTGCAAGGTATAGAGCCCCAGCAGGGCGTCGATCTTCTTTTCCGTCTGGGCGGCATCTTCCTCCTGCTCGGCCAGCTGATCATTCAGAGCGTCGATCTGATCCTGGGCGTCGGCCAGCTCCTCCTGGAGCGCGATCACCTTGTCCTGCGCCGCCTGGACCTCCTGCATGGCGTTGAAGTCGTTTTGCAGCTCGCCCAGGACCTCGGAATTGCTGCGCTGATGCATCACAAAGGACAGGGCCATCAGCAAAAACGCAACAATGAACAAGATCATAATGTAGACGACAACGGGTTTCTTCCCGGAAGAAGGCTCCTGGGGGACCGGGGTCTCACCGTCGCCGCGTTTTTCCAGCTTCATGATTCGTTTCCTTTCCGGGCCTGGCTTTTCTGGATCCGCAGCAGCGCCAGGGCCTCCAGCAGATCGTTCAGGTCATCCAGACCATAGTATTCCAATTCAATGCGGCCTTTTTTCCGGCCATTTACAATTTTCACACCCCGCCCGAGGCGGGAGCTCAGATCCCTCTGGGCTTCGGCGGTGTAATCCACGCCGGCAGGGGGCTGAGGCTTGGGTTTTTCCTGGGCGGTGAGCCGCTTGACCAGGGCCTCCGTCTGGCGGACGGACAGGCCGCCGTCCACCACGGCCGCCGCGGCGCTCTCCTGGGTCTGGGCGTCCAGGGGGAGGAGGGCCCGGGCATGTCCGGCGGAGAGCTTGCCCGCTTCCACCAAGGCCCGCACGGAGGGGGTCAGGCCCAGCAGACGCAGGGCGTTGGCCACGGCGCTGCGGGATTTGCCCACCCGCTGGGCGGCTTCCTCCTGGGTCATGTGGTAATTTTCAATGAGGGACTGGAATCCGGCCGCTTCCTCCATGGGATTCAGGTCCTCCCGCTGGAGGTTTTCGATCATGGCCAGCTCGGCGGCCTTGCGGTCGTCCGCCTCCATGACGATGACGGGCACCTCACTGAGCCCCGCCATTCGGGCGGCGCGCCAGCGGCGCTCGCCGGCGATGATCTGATAGTAGCCGGAGGAGAGCTTCCGCACCGTGAGCGGCTGGATGATGCCGTGTTGGCGGATGGAGTCCGCCAGCTCCGCCAGCGCCGCCTCATCAAAGGACTTGCGGGGCTGGGAGGAACAGCTTTCCACCTGAGAAATGGGCAGCATCAGCGCGCCGGTGCTCTCTGTGTTCAAAACATCGTCGCCCAGCAGGGCGCCGAGGCCCCGGCCCAGGCCGGAGGGCTTTTTGGATGCCATGCAGATGCTCCTTTCGAGATATCAGACGCTTTGCTTTTTCAGAAATTCCGCAGCCAGAGCCGTGTAGGCCTCCGCGCCCCGGGAGGTGCGGTCATAGGCGGTGATGGGCTTGCCATGGCTGGGTGCCTCACTCAATCGCACGTTCCGGGGGATCACTGTAGAATAGACCTTGCCGGGGAAGTAGTGCTTGACCTCCTGGGCCACCTGGAGCGCCAGATTGGTGCGGCCGTCGAACATGGTCAAGAGCACGCCCTCCAGCTCCAGATGGGGATTCAGGGAGCGCCGGACGATGCGCACGGTGTTCATCAGGTCGCTGAGGCCCTCCAGGGCGAAGTACTCTCCCTGCACCGGCACCAGAATGGTGTCCGCGGCGCACAGGGCGTTGAGGGTCAGCAGCTCCAGGGAAGGGGGGCAGTCAATGAAAATAAAGTCGTATTGATCGCCCACCTGGGCCAGGGCGTCCCGCAGCAAAGACTCCCGCCGCTCCATGCCGATCAGCTCGATGCCTGCACCGGCCAGGGCCTTGTTGGAGGGCAGCACGTCCCCGAACTTGGTGTGGACCAGGGCGTCCTGGGTGGGCATCTCACCGATGAGCACCTCATACACGCCTTTGGAGACGGTCTTGTCCACGCCCATGCCGGAGGTGGAGTTGGCCTGGGGGTCGAAATCACAGAGCAGCACCCGCTTTCCCTGCTCGCTGAGGGCAGCGGCCAGGTTCACGCAGGTGGTGGTCTTTCCGACGCCCCCTTTTTGATTCACGATTGCAACGGTTTTTGCCACCGGGACACCTACTTTCCCATAAGGATGTGTTTTTTTGCGGTTTTTCAAACACCTTATTATTATAGCAAGGTGCGAATAGCCTTGCAAGGTCAAAACCACAAAAGAAATGAAAAAACCGGGAATGTTTCACGTGAAACATTCCCGGAGATGGGTCATTCCAGCAGCATGCCGGTCCTGCCCGGCAGGTGCAGGGGCAAAACGCCGTCCTTGGCCTGATAGACCCGGCCGGACAGCAGGTCCAGCGCTGTGTCCGTCGGCCAGGGGATGCACACGCTGGCGTGGGCCTCCGCCCGGTTCACAGCCACCACCGTCCGCTGATTCTGCCAGGAGCGGGCGTACACCAGCAGGGACCCCGCCGTGTACAGGTAGGAGATGGTGCCTCGCTGGAGAGAGAGGCGCTGGCGGCGCAGGTGGCCCAGATTGGTGAACCAGGTCTTCAGGCCCTGATCCTCCTTGCCCCAGGGATAGCCGCCCCGGTTGAAGGGGTCCTCAAAGCCCTCCATGCCGGCCTCGTCGCCGTAGTAGACCATGGGAGAGCCGGGAAAGGTAAAAAGTACCAACGCAGCCAGGCGTACCAAAGCGGCGGCCTTCAGCCGCTGGGCCGGGGTCAGGCGGTAGGCGGCCCGCTCGTCCTTGCTCTGGGGCACGGTGTCGGCGCCCAGCACCGTCAGGATGCGGGGGGTGTCGTGGGTGCCCAGGAAGTTCATGGCGGAGTAAAAGGCGGCAGGGGGGTAGTTTTCCCGCAGGGTCTCCATGGCCTCCCGGAAGTCGTCGGCATTGCCGCCCTGGAGATAGGCCAGCAGCGCCGTGCGGAAGGGGTAGTTCATGACGCCGTGAAGCTCGCTGCCCAGCAGGTAGTGGCGCCGCTGGGAGTAGGAGATCTTGTTGCTGGCGTCCTCCCACACCTCGCCGATGAGCACGGCGTCCGGCTTGGTCTCCTCCACGGCGGTGCGGATCTTTTCAATGAACCAGTCCGGCAGCTCGTCGGCCACGTCCAGCCGCCAGCCGGATGCCCCGGCCCGAAGCCACCGGCGGATGATGGAGTCCTCTCCGGTGATGATGTAGTTTACATAAGTCTCACTTTCCTCCCGGACGGCGGGCAGCGTGCGGATGCCCCACCAGGCGTCGTAGTCGTCGGGCCAGGGGTGGAAGGAGTACCAGTCGTAGTAGGGGCTGTCCTGGCTCTGGGCCGCGCCCAGGGTGGGATAAAAGCCGTCGGCGTTGAAGTAGAGGCTCTGGGAACCGGTGTGGTTGAAGACGCCGTCCAAAATCACATGCATGCCCCGGCGCTCGGCTTCCCGGCACAGGGTACGGAAATCCTCCTCCGTGCCCAGCATGGGGTCGATCTTGCTGTAATCCGCCGTATTGTAGCGGTGGTTGGAGGCGGACTCGAAAATGGGGCACAGATACAGCGTGGTCACGCCCATCCGGGACAGCTCCTCCAGCTTGGACGTGATGCCCGCAAGCTGTCCGCCGAAGAAGTTGCGGTTGCGGATCTCGCCGTCCGGGTCCGGCCGCCACTCGGGCACGTCGTCCCAGTGCTCCTGGATCCAGCGATCGCCCACCAATCCCTCCGGATGTGGGGGAGTGAGGCGACAGAAACGGTCTGGAAAAATCTGGTATGTCACGCCCTGCCCGAACCAGGCGGGGGTGCGGCTTTCCTGGTAGACGGTCATCTGCCAGGGGGCGGAGGGCTCGTCGCTGCGGTAGCCGGTCTTATCAAGAACGCAGCCGGAGCCGTCGTCCCGCCAGAAGGAGAAGTGATACCAGATGAGCTCCGGCTCCTGGGGGGCCACCACGGCGGCGGAAAAGTGCATCCGGTCCGCCGCGGCCTCCGTGGGGGCCAGCTCGATGGTCTGGGTACGGCCGGAGAACTCGTGACGCAGGATGAGGGCACAGTGGGTGAAGCCTTCTTTGGCCAGGGGGCGGCAGTGGAAGCTCACCATGGTGCCGCAGGAGACGGCGCCGAAGGGGTCTTTGCAGAGGATGCAGCGGGGGTCGAACACAAAGGGCTCGCTCATGGAAGCGGGGCCTCCTTTTTACTGAAGTAACTGATTTTCGCCCACGATGGCCGTGCCGATCTCGTCGGCGGTGAAGTAGGCGTTGAGGATCTTCACGGCAGTGGACGCCAGAGCGGCGCCGGCGTTGCCGTGCTCGATGACGATGGACACGGCGATCTGGGGATCGTCATAGGGGGCGAAGCACACGAACACGCCGTTGTTGGTGGTGCCGCCGCCCAGTTGGGCGGTGCCGGTCTTGGCGCCGGCGGTGACCACGCAGTCCTTGAAGTAGGAGTAGACCTGGCCGCCGGGCTGGGTGTAGCCCAGCATGCCCTCTTTCACCGCCTGGAGGGTGGAGTCCTGCATAGAGACGATGTTGGTGGGCTCGCTGTTGCCCACCTCCAGCACTTCCGTGTTGTCGTAGGACTTGACGGCCTTCAAAAGGTGGGGCTCGCAGTGCTTGCCGCCGGAGACCAGCGTGGCCACGTAGTTAGCCAGCTGCAAGGGCGTATAGAGCTGGTTGCCCTGGCCGAAAGCGGCCCAGGGGGCCTGGTTCTCGCCGGGGGGGTTCTCCGGCAGCGTGCCGGCCTTGTCGCCGATCTCGATGCCTGTGTTCTGACCCAGGCCGAAGGCGGTCAGATATTCCCGCAGGGTGTTCATACCCATGCGGTAGCCCATGGTGGCAAAGTAGTAGTTGCAGGAGTTGGTGATGGCAGTGGTGGCGTTGACCCAGCCGTGGCCGGAGTGGTTCCAGCACCACAGCCAGCTGTTGGGGTCGCCGGGATAGTACCACTTGCCCGTATCCTTGATCTTCTCGGAGGTGGTGGTGGCCCCGGTCTCCAGGGCGGCCACGGCCACCAGGGGCTTGAGGGTAGAGGCGGGCACATAGGTGCCCTGGGTGGCCCGGTTGAAGAGGGGGCTGGCGGGATCATTCAGCAAGGTGTTGTAATCCTGGGTGTAAGCGGCGGGATCGTAGGTGGGGTAGGAGGCCAGGGCCAGCACCTCGCCGGTGCCCACCTGGATCACGGCGGCGCCGGCGCCCCGGGTCACGTCGCCGTCCTCGGCGTTCATGTCCGCCACCGCCTCGGCCAGAGCCTGCTCCACTGCCTGCTGCAGGGAAAGGTCGATGGTCAGCTCCACGGTGTTGCCGGGCTGGGGGGCCTTTTCGTAGTATTCGCCGGTGATCTTGCCATTGGCGTTGGTGGAGACGATGCGCTTGCCGTCCGTGCCCCGGAGGTACTGCTCGAAGGCGGCCTCCACGCCGAAGCGGCCGATGCGGTCGTTGCCGTCGTAGCCCAGCTCTTTCAGGGCATCATATTCCTCCGCCCAGATGGTGGTGACGGTGCCCAGGATGTGGGCGGCGTAGGTGGTCTTGTACTCCCGGACAGAGGAGGCGGTGATCTTGGCGCCGGCGTAGTCGCCGTCGTTGAGCAGGGAGATCATCTCCGTGTCGATGTCCTCCACCATGGCGTAGGCGGTGGTGTTCATCAGCTCCCGGATGGACAGCTCATAGCGCACACCGATGACGCTGCGGGCCTCGTTGAGGCTGAAGGTGACGGGCACCTCGTATTCCTGCCGCATCCGCTCCACCAGCGCGTGGGCGGACAGGCCCCGGGAGGAGAGATAGTCGGCGGTGATATCCTCGGCGGAGATGGTCTCCGGCACGACCTCCAGCTGGTCCCGCAAAAAGGTGGTGAAGCGGTTGCGCTGGGTCTCGCTGAGCTCGGTGAGGGAGGTGAAGGTATAGGAAAAGGGCGCGGTCTTGGTAATGGGCAGGTTGTCCACCCAGCTTACGCCCTGGTCCTGACAAAGCTGGATCAGCCGCAAAATGGCCTCGTTTTCGTCCTCGCCCTCGTCCAGAGCGCTGGAGTCGAAGGTCAGGTTGTAGGACGAGCGGCTGGACACCATCTCCCGGCCGCTGCGGTCGGTGATGACGCCCCGGGAGGCCTCCACGGTCTCCTCCTGGGTGATGGTGCGGATGGACTTGGCCAGATAGTAGTCGTGCTGGTTGATCTGGATATCGTACAGCACGCCGATGTACACCACCAGCGCCAGCCCCAGCAGGGAGGCAAGCACATAAAGGCGGATATTGCTTTGAGAATCTTTGCGCTCCATGGCAACTCCTTAGTCGTTTCTGTGGGCCCGGCGGTGGACGGCCCGGTACAAAAGCGTCACCGGGATGGTCAAAAGCACCACGCTCACCAGCATCTCCCGGCCCGTGAGGGACACGCCGGCGGCCCAGGCGGTTTTGCCCCGGCTCCAGAGCAAAAAGCAGTGGAAGGCGCCGGTGAAGCAGAAAGCCAGGGCGCCGGTGGCCAGGGTGCACAAAAAGCCCGCGCTCAGCCAGCTCTGAGAGATGAGGGAGGCGCAAAGGCCCACCAGGGGAAACACCAGCGTATAAAAGCAGGGGATGACCTCCGGCAGCATCAGATCGCATACCACGCCCACCGCCAGGGAGAAGATGGTGGCGCCCACCGGCGGCTCATAGGTGGACGCCGCGGCCACCGCCACCGGGTAGATGAAGGGGATGACGCCCAGCAGCGTGAAGCGCTGGAGCAGGACGAACTGCACAAAAAAGCAAAGGGCCGTGGCGGCGGCGTAGAGGGCCCATTTGAAGATGGTCTCGTTGCGTGCGAGCATGGCGGCCTCCTCAGGTGACGATGTCGAAGGACTTGATGATAAAGACCTCCGTCAGCTGGTCGAAATCCGCCTCCGGGGCGATGATGGCATAGGAGGCGGCACCGGAGTCGTCCTTCTGCACCTCTTCGATGGTGCCGATCACCAGGTCGGAGGGGTAGTAGCCGCCCAGGCCCGATGTGACCACCAGGTCGCCGTTGAGCAGCTGGCAGCCGGCGGGCAGGTAGTCCAGCCGCAGCCGGTCCTCGCCCATGAGGGCGAAGTCGCCCTGGGCAAGGCCCAGGTCCCGGGTGCGGAACACCTGGGCGCCCAGGGAGGTGTCCGTGTCCACGATGGTCAGCACGGTGCACCAGTTGGTGCCCACCTCGTCCACCAGACCCACCAGGTCGTTGGTGGCGGTGACCACGCAGTCGCCGCTCTCCACGCCGTGCATGGTGCCACGGTCCAACGTCAAAGAGGAGGTCCAGTTGGTCACCTCGTGCTCCGTGACCATGGCGGCCTCCAGCTCCAGCTCATATTTCTGCTCCCGCAGGTTCAGCCGCTGGCGCAAAAGCTCGTTTTCCTCGCTGTCCCGCTCACCCTGGCGGGCGGCGGCCTCCAGCTGGGCGTTGCGCTTGCGCAGGGCCTCATTCTCCTCCTGCAGGGCCTGGATGTCGGCAAAATACGCCTGCTTTTCGTTGAACCAGCCCGCCACGGCGGTGTAGGCCGAGCGGAAGGGGGAGGCGATGAGGCCCGCCGCGTTGGTCAGCGGAGAGGAGGTGTTGGAAAAATAGGACATCACGGCCAGAGCCACGGCGATGACCGCCGCGGCGAACAGCACCCACAATCCGTGGTCCCGTAAAAATCGTTTCAAGAAAGACCCTCCCGGTTGTCAGTTGAAAAAGGTGACGCCGAAGGCCGAGAGCATCCGGCTAAGGCGCAGGATGGGCAGGCCCATGACGTTGAAAAAGTCGCCCTGGATGCCCTCCACCAAAAGGGCGCCCAGGCCCTGGATGCCGTATGCCCCGGCCTTGTCCATGGGCTCGCCGGTGGCGATGTAGGCACGGAGCTCTTCCTGCGTGGCAGGGCGGAAGCAGACCTCCGTGGACTCCGCCTCCGTCAAAATGCGGCTGCCCTGGCGGACGGTGACGCCGGTGCACACCGTGTGGCGGCGGCCCTGGAGGGCGGTCAGCATGGAAAGGGCGTCCGCTTCGTCCTTGGGCTTTCCAAGGCGGCGGTCGTCCAGAAACACCATGGTGTCGGCGGTGATGACGATCTCATCGTCGGAACAGAGGGCGGCGGCCGCGTCGGACTTTTCCCGGGAGATGTAGCATACCACCTCCCGCGGGTTCAGGCCCTGGGGGAAATTTTCCTCCGTGTCGGGCAAGCGCACGTCGAAGTCCGTGATGCCCATGCGCCGCAGCAGCTCCTGCCGCCGGGGAGACCCGGAGGCCAATACCAGTTTTGCCATATGGGACCCTCCTTACACGCCGGTGGAGCCGAAGCCCCCACGGTCGGCGCCGTCCAGATGCTCCACCGTGGTAAAGTGCAGGGGCGGCTGGTGGCGCATGATGCGGAACTGGCAGATGCGGGCGTTTTTGGGGATGGACACGTCCCGGGTGGCGTACACGGGCATGCGCCACTGGTCGCCGTCGCCCCGGTAGGAGTAGTCCACCACGCCCATGGAGTTGGTCTGCAAAATGCCGTAGTTTTTGAAGGTGGAGCTGCGGGGCACGATATGGGCCTCATAGCCCTCCGGCAGCGCCATGGCCACCCCCAGGGGCAGCAGGCGGAACTCGCCGGCGTGCAGCGTCACATCCTCCGCCAGGTGCAGGTCGATCCAGTCGGACTTGCCCGCCACATAGCACAGCGGGTCCAGACCCTCCACAAAGTATTTTACCTTGATCTCTTCCATGTAAAACTCCAAAAAGCGATAATATATAGTATAATCAAATAGATATTATACGTTTTGTATTAAAATAAACTGAAAACGGCGGGTCATTCCACGCCCCGTTCGTAAAGTCCACGGGTAAAGGGGCCGGGCGCGGCGGCGCCTTCCTGATAGCGCCGCAGGATGTCCACGCACTCCGCGGGCGTCTCCGTGGTGAAGCGCAGCCGGGCGTAGGCAAGGCCCAGGCGGCGGTAGTCGGGCCGGTCCGCCAGCCACACGGGCAGGCTGTTCTGCACCTCCGTCCGGTGCCCGAACACGGGCAGCAGGGGGAAGGACGCTCCGGTGCGGTCGTTGAGGAAGTTGGGCCGGTCGCAGCGGCAGCCCTGGCCGCTGTTTTCGATGAGGCAGTTCTCTGTGATCATGAGGGGCAGCCGTCCGTAGACGATGGCCTCCGTCGGCAGGATCTTGTGCAGGTCCCGGATCTGGGCCAGCCGCAGCTCAAAGGACACGCAGGCGCTCTCCAGGCCCTTCTTTTTCAGGTACTCCAAAGAGCGGCTGTTGAATACGTTGAGGCCAAAGTCCCCGTAGACGTGGAGGTCAAGCCCCCGCAGCAGGGAGAGGTGGCCGATGTTGCCCGCCAGGGCGCCGGTGACGCCCAGGCCCTTGGCGTGCTCCAGGGCGCGGCGCAGCTGAGGCTCATCCCGGTCCCGCCACACCCGGGGCAAAATGGCGCACCATTCCCCGTGGTATTCCGGCAGGGCGGAAAAGGCCCCCAGCAGCTCCAGCGGCACATAGACCCGGGCGGGCTTCATGGCCAGCAGCTCCGGGCGCAGTTGGGCGGCGGTGGTGACCGATACGGTAAATTCCGGCGCTCCAGCGGCGCAGTCCGTGGTCTCCATGGCCGGAACGGGCAGCTCCCGCCGTACAGGCGGGGCGATGCGCGATTGCGTCAGAGCGGCCAGGGCCTCCCGGCGCAGGGCGTTGACGGCGCTGGCAGGGAGGGAGAGCCCCTCATCCACCGTGGCCTCCACGCCGGCGCAGCGGTAGCCGGTGCCGCCGGTCTTTCCAAGACGGGTCTCCAGCTCCTCCGCCGTCAGGCTCCGGGTGCGGGCCGCCTCGGGCACGGGGCCCGTGACCGTGACGGTGTGGCCGTCCGGGTCGGCGGCGGTGAGGGTGCAGGGCGCGCCCGCGGTGCAGGTGACGGCAAAGCGCACGTCCACCGTCCGGGCGGCGTCCTTTTCATAGAGGGCCCGGGCCTGGGCAAAGAGCTCCTTGGGCTCCGGGGCGTTTTCCGGACGGGTGCCGAACATGCCCGCTCCGTGGCGGCCCTGCCAGTACCAGTCCGTAAAGCCGGAGCGGGAGAAGGCCTGCTCCAGGCGGGCAAGCTCTTCTTTGGTGGGGCCCCGGTTTTCCTGGAGCAGCCGGGCGTACACGTCCGTGACCACGGCCACATACTCCGGCCGCTTCATGCGGCCCTCCAGCTTCAGGCAGTCCACGCCCATGGCGGCCATATCCGGGATCTCGGCGGCAAGGCAGCTGTCCTTCAAGCTCAGGGGATAGCGCTTGCCTGCCGGCTCGTTGATGCCGTAGGGCAAGCGGCAGGGCTGGGCGCAGCGGCCCCGGTTGCCGGAGCGGCCGCCCAGCACGGCGCTCATGGCGCACTGGCCGGAATAGCACATGCAAAGGGCGCCGTGGGCGAAGATCTCCACCTCCGCCGGGCAGTTTTTCACGATGGCCTCCGTGTCCTCCCGGGAGCACTCCCGGGCCAGCACCACCCGCTCGCAGCCGTCGGCGGCCATCTCCCGGCAGCCGCCGGAGGTGAAGAGGCTCATCTGGGTGCTGGCGTGGAGGGGCAGGTCCGGCAGCATCTGGCGCAGCAGGTCAAAAAGGCCCCAGTCCTGCACCAGCACCGCGTCCACCCCCAGGCGGCAGGCCTTCCGGGCCGTCTCGGCGGCACGGGGCATCTCCCGGTCACTTATGAGGGTGTTGAGGGTCAAAAACACCCGTACGCCCCGCTGGTGGCAGTATTCCAGGGCCTGGGCGAATTCCTCGTCGGAAAAGTTCTTGGCGCTCCGGCGGGCGTTGAATTCCCCCCAGCCCAGGTACACGGCTCCGGCGCCCGCCTGCACGGCGGCGCGCAACGACTCCGGGGACCCGGCGGGGGCGAGCAGCTCGGGCATCTTCATCCCTGCTGGCTCCGGTTCAGGCTCTCCAGCCGCTGCTGCAGGCGGAACACCTCCCGCTTGAGCTCGCTCACTTCGCTCTGGGCATGGCTGGCCTCGTCCACATAGCCCTTGATCTGGCTGCGCAGCTGCTCGGAAGCGGCCTGGGCCTTGAACAGCTCGTCGGCGATGTTGACGGCGGTGAGGATGGCGCCGTCGGTGCGGCCCACCTTGGCCCCGTCCAGCACCTCCTGCATCTTCTCGCTCACATAGGCGCCCACCTTCTGCATGTAGGTCGCGGATTCCTCGGCAATGAAGGTATATTCCTCTCCGCAGATGCTGATGACCACACGGTTTGCCATAAAAAGTCCTCCTTTGTGATTCTATGGAACAGCAGGACGTACCTGCCCAATTTCACAGCGTATAGTATACCATATTCCGGGAGACTGTGCCAGAAAAAAAGCGGATGATTTGAAAAAAGTTCATAAAAAGGCAAATTTCCTGGGGTCTTGTCCTGTGGGGGAATTTCGTGTAGAATGGAGGGGAGTTTTGAAAGAAGGAGGGCCCCTATGGCGAACGTATTGATCCACGCGGCGGACGAGGCCGTCACCGTGCCTGCCCACGCGGCCAGGAAGCTGCTGGAAAAGGGCGATGGAGACGCGGCGCTTTTATATCTGGCCCTCCTGCGCCACCACGGCACCGTGGCGCCCCGGTCGCTGGCGGGGGAGCTTCGGTGGGACCGGCTGCGCATCGAGGCGGCGGAGGCCGCGCTGCGGGAGATGGGGCTGGTGGCCCCGGCGGCGGAGGCCGTGGCGGAGCCGGCGGACGAGCACCCGGCATACAGCCGGGAGGACGTGGCCGCCCAGCTGGAGAAAAGCGGCGAGTTCCGCACCCTCACGGCGGAGGTGGAGCGCAAGCTGGGCAAGCGGCTCACCACGCCGGACATCGGCGTGCTGCTGGGACTCAACGACTATCTGGGCCTCCCGGCGGACGTCATCTATCTTCTGGTGTGCCACTGCGCCGAACGGGTGGAGCGGCGCTACGGCCCGGGCCGCCGGCCGGGCATGAAGCAGATCGAGCGGGAGGGCTACGCCTGGGCCCGCATGGGCATCGACACCCAGGCCGCCGCGGCGGAGTACCTGAGAAAGTATGCCCAGCGCCAGCAGTGTTTTCCGCAGTATATGCGGGCTCTGGGCCTGGGGGAGCGGCCGCCGGTGGCGTCGGAGGAGAAGTACCTCACCGCCTGGCAGGACATGGGCTTTTCCCCGGAGGCGGTGGCTCTGGCTTACGACAAGACGGTGCTCAAGTGCCGGGAGTTCAAGTGGGCCTACTGCAACGGCATCCTGAAGCGCTGGCACCAGGCGGGGCTCCATACGCTGGAGGAGATCCAGCGCCAGGACCGCCCGGTGCGCCGGGAGGCGGCGCCGCCCCAGCGGGAGGACGAGGCGTGGCAGTACGCCCGGGAGCTGCATAGAGACAGGGGGTAAGGGAACATGGCATATGACGGCCGCATCATGCGCCGGGCCCTCCAGCGCTTTGAGGAGGACCGGACGGCCCGGCAGGAATCGTTTGCGCGGCGGCGGGAGCAGGTGTTTGCCCGTCGGCCCCGTCTGCGCCAGATCGAGCAGGAGCTGGGGCAGACCATGAGCCGCATCATCTCCGGGGCGCTGCGCCGGGGCACGGACCCCCGCCCGGCCATCGAGACGCTGCGGGACGAAAACCTCTCTCTCCAGCGGGAAAAGCGGGAGATCCTGGAAGAGCTGGGACTGCCGGAGGACTATCTGGAGGAAAAGCCCGCCTGCTCTTTGTGCGGCGACACGGGCTACCGGGGCGGGGAGGTCTGCTTGTGCCTCAGGCGTTACTACGCCCGGGAGCAGCAAAAGGAGCTCAGCCGCATGCTGGACCTGGGCAGCCAGAGCTTTGATACCTTCTCCCTGGAGTGGTATTCGGACCGGGCCCGGGACGGGGGCGTCTCTCCCCAGGAGAACATGAAGGCGGTGTACGACGTGTGCGCCGAGTACGCCTATCAGTTCGGCAAAAAGCCGGGAAATCTTCTGCTGTTCGGCGCGCCGGGCCTGGGCAAGACGCACCTGTCCGCCGCCATCGCCCGGGAGGTCAGCGGCAAGGGCTACTCTGTGGTGTACGACACGGCGTCCCATGTCTTTGAGCAGTTTGAGACCCAGAAGTTTTCCCGGGAAGAGGACGAGGAGACCAGCGCCGACGTGGAGCGGGTGCTCCAGTGCGATCTTCTGATCCTGGACGATCTGGGTACGGAGATGACCACCGCCTTTGTCCAGAGCGCCCTGTACCGCATCGTCAACACCCGGCTCATGGAGAAGAAGTCCACCATCCTCAATACCAACCTGACCCCCGGGGAGCTGGCGCGGCGCTACTCGCCCCAGATCGCCTCCCGCATCGAGGGGGAGTACCAGATCCTGCCCTTTTTGGGGGAGGACATCCGCAAGCTCAAGCGCCGCCGGGAGCGGCCGTGAATCCGAAAAAAAGACCGCCTCATCGGAGGCGATCTAAAACCGTCGAAAAAGCGGCACAGCCGCTTTTTCGAAAAGGATTACACGCAAGGCAGGCCTCGATTCCTGTGGAAAAGTCGGCCTGCCCTGCGTGAGAAGTGTCATTTCCGACGCACATGTCGCCGGAAATGACGGAATTGAACGATATTCCGCCGCCTGCGGGCGACGGAATCCCTTACAGGAAGGTTTTTTCCACAAGCAAAGACCGCCTCATCCGAGGCGGTCTTTTGTGCTGCGGGTCTTGGGGTTCCTCCGGCGTCACCACGATGATGGTGGTGCCGTCCCCGCCGGTCTGGGGCTCGCTGGGGGTCTGGGGCTCCTGGGCGGCGGGGGTGTCCGGCGTATCGGGCACGGTGGTGCCGGTGGCCGGGTCCTGGGGCTCGGTGATCTCCGCGCCGCCGGAGGCGGGGGTCTCCGGCAGGGCCGGACCCCGGGAGATGACCTTGTTGCGGACCTTGTAGTCGCTGGTGGCCTCATAGGTGCTGGAGATGAGCTTGCCGTTGGCGTCGTAGACGTTGCGGTAGCTTTTCACCTTGTAGCCGGTGTAGGGGGTGGTGGTGACCTTCTCCGTGCCGGCGGGCAGGGTGTCGTCGTCTTCATACACCGTCTCCCACGGCGTGGTGGAGAGCACCTCGTTGGTCATCTTCACGGACGTGCCGTCCACATTGGTGCCCAGGATCTTGATGGTGAGGTACCCGCCGGAGTAGGAGGTGACGATCTTGATGGGGTAGTTGGTGTTGTTGGTGAACTTGTAGTCCGGGCCGCCCCAGGAGACGGTGGCGTCCATACCCCAGTCGATGTAGGCGGGGACATAGCGGTGGGCATAGCGCTCGGTGATCTCCAGGTTGGAGCGCAGGCAGGCGTAGTAGAGAGTGGAGGAGGTCTGGCACACGCCGCCGCCCACCTCGTCCACGGTCTCGCCCTGGACATAGGCGGGGGCCGCCTGATAGCCCTTGGCGGTGGTGCGCTGGCCGGTGGTGGCGTTGTAGGAGAACACGTCGCCGGTGTTGAGCACCACGCCGTTGCAGGCGGCGGCGGAGAGCTTGACGTTGTTGATGCGGGCGGCGGTGCCGGAGACGTGGGTGCGGCACTGGCCCAGCACATCCCGGAACAAAACGCCCTGGAGCTCCTCGGCGGTGACGGCGGGCAGCTGGATCTCCGCGTCGATGGTGACGGTCTCGCCGGGGGCGGCCGCGTCCAGCGTTGCCTGGGCGGCGGTCACGTCGAACTCCGCGCCGATGCGCTCGGGGGTAATGGTGCCGGTAGCCGCGTCATACCCGGCGTTTTTCACGTCGCCGGAGACGGCGTCGTAGATCTCCTGGGCGGTCATGGTCTTGGCGGAGAGGATCTGGGCGTCGGCCACATAGATCCGGCCGGGCTCCTCGGCGGTGACACTGCTGAAAAAGAGCTTCGTGTCCTCCGCCAGGGCGTCCGCGGAGACGGCGAGTCCGTTTTGGGCCAGGGTCACCTGCAAACCGTTTTCGTCCACGGTGTAGGCCGTGTCCTGGGGCTCCTTGGAAAACTGCCCGCTCAGCTGCTCCATCTGAGATTGGAAGATGTCCTCCTCCGGCTCCGGGGCGATGCCACGGGCACCATGGGCGCCCACGAGACAGGCAAGGTACTCCCAGCCCCTGGAGAAAAAGCCCCTTTGGGTCTGGCAAAGATCCAGCACCGTCTGTGCGTCGTTCTCATAGTCCAGGTCCTCCGTCACGCCCAGGTCCCGGTAGGTGACCGTGGCGGCGGGAGCCTCGTCGTAGAGGGTCTCTCCCTCCGGGGCGGATGCGCCGTCGCCGGTCTTGTCGGGCGACGGCAGGTAAAATTCCACCTG
>CAUWEK010000029.1:0-16025 GCA_963557435.1 uncultured Dysosmobacter sp. | reverse complement strand
GGCAGGTCCAGCTTCTCGCAGGCGGTCTTGGCCACCTGGAGCACCTGGTCGTCCTCGGGGATCAGGAAGGGCAGGAAGTTCTGGATCTTCTCCAGCTGGATGCCCACATTGTGCTTTTTCGCCACGGCGTTGCAGTGGTCCTCAAAGTAGGCAACATAGTCCTCCAGCTTCTGCAGGTCCCGGCTGCGGGCCTCGCCCTTGAAGGAGGCCAGGTCACACACCACGTTGCGGGAGGTGGTGCCGGTGGAGAGCATGGGGAAGTTGGCGGTGGACAGGGGGTCCAGACGGCCCTGCTTCAAGGTGGCCAGCATGTCGCACATGGCGTTGCCCGCGTCGATGCCCTTTTCCGGCTCGTTGCCCGCGTGGGCGGGGCGGCCCGTGAGGGTCACATTCAGATGGTACATGCCCGGCGCGCCGTTGACGAACCGGCCGATGCCGCCGGGAGAGTCAAAGATATAGCCGATGCGGGATTTCAGGGTGGAAACGTCGATGGCCTTGGCGCCGAAGAGGCCCGTCTCCTCACCCACGGAGAAGATGATCTCGATGCGGGGCAGGGGTTTGCCGGAGGCCTTGGCACGGCGCACGCCCTCCAAAATGGCGCACACGCCGGAGATGTCGTCCGCCGCCAGAATGGTGGTGCCGTCGGAATAGAGGATGCCGTCCTTTTCCACAGGCTGGATGCCGTAGCCGTTGGGCACCCGGTCCATGTGGGAACTGAGCATCACAGACCCGTCCAGCTCACCTTCCAGAATGCCGATCAGGTTGCCGCACTCGCCGCCGAAGGTCTCGCCGGCGTTGTCCCGAATGACGGTGCAGCCCAGCTCACGGAGCTTGACCTCCAGCTTGTCCGCAATGGCGGACTCCTTCCCGGAAGCGGAATCTGTGGTCAGCAGCTCCAGAAGCTCCCGGTACATGGCTTCATTTTTCATCGTTCTCCCTCCCAATGGATCTTTTGCAATGCGCTTGCAATGGTAGTTTATTTGTTTAAAGTAGCACTTGACTAACGTCTTTAATAGGCGTAAAATGATGTCCAAAATTAGTTTTTATGTCTTTAATCGTCGAAAGGGAGAATTATTCCGATGAAAATTGGCGTGATTGGTCCGTCTATCACGGTCAATATTATTAAAAATGTAGCCCAGCGGGATCTGCCGGACGTGCAGTTCGTCTACCACTGCTCGGAATTTTACGAGCAGGCGGGGGAGATGGCCGCGGCCTTCCAGGCCCAGCGGGAGGTGGACGCCATCCTCTTCACCGGTCCCACCAACTTCGCCTACGCCCGCAAGCGGGTCTCGCCCACCATTCCCTGGAGCTACCTGCCCCACAGCCGCACGGCCGCCCTCCAGGCCCTGCTGGAGGCCATGGCCGTCCACGGCAGCGACCTCAAAGCCATCAGCGTGGACCGCTACGAGCCGGAGCTCATGCGCCAGGTGCTGGAGCGGGCGGGCATCCACGGCACGGAGATCCTCCGGGCCCCCTGCGACTTTGAAGCGCCGGGCTATGAAAAAAAGCTCCAGGAGTTCCACCGGGGGTGCTATCTCCGGGGGGAGGTGAGCGCCTGCTTTACCAGTATGGAGCACATCATGGAGCCCCTGGTGGCCGAGGGCATCCCCTGCGTGCGGATCTATCCGGCGGAGGAGATCGTCCAGGAGCAGGTGTACCACCTGCAGATCCTGGACCTGTCCGCCCGGGAAAACCAGGGCAAGCTGGCGGTCATCGCCATCCGCTTCGACTACACCTTTGACAGCGAGCAGGACCTTTTTATCCGGGAATGGGAGAAGATGCAGTATCAAAACGAATTCCGCGAGCAGGTCTATGCCGCCGCCCAGCGGATGGAGGCGGCGGTGTTCGGCGACGGTCTGGACCACTTCTTCATCCTCACCACCCGCAGCATGCTCATGAACGCCTTTTTGAAAAGCAAGGAGCACTGGAAGCTGCTGCGCTTCGGCCAGCGGTCGCCGGAGTTTAGGGTGTGGATGGGCATCGGCATCGGCAGCGCCATGCTGGTGGCCAAGTCCCGGGCCACCATGGCCCTCAACCACGCGGTGAAGGAGCACTCAGGCACCTCCTTCCTGGCCGAGGGGGAGGATCAGTCCCTCACGCCGCTGGACACCGGCGCACCGCCCCAGGAGCAGGCCGCCGAATTCTTCGCCCGGAAGATCCAGGTGAGCATGGAGACGCTGGACAAGATCCGCCAGTGCCTGCGGTCCCATGGCGACACCCTCACCTCCGACCAGCTGGCCCAGGGCATGGGCATCACCACCCGCAGCGTCAACCGGATCATCTCCCGGCTGGAGGAGGCCGGCTGCGTCACCGTGGTGGGCAAGCACTCCACCGGCAAGGGCCGGCCCGCCCGCGTCATGAAGATCGCCCTGCCGGAGAGCCTGCGGTGGGACGAGATGGAAAACCCCTTTTTCCGGGGAGAATAAAAAGCACTCCGCTTTTACCGCAAACCAAAGCGCCCGGCTTTCGCCGGGCGCTTTGGTTTGTAGAAAAAGCCCTCCTGCAAGGAGTTCCGCTGTCCGCAGACAGCGGAATAAAATCTAAATCCGTCATTTTCGGCGACATGTGCGTCGGAAATGACACTTCTCACGCAAGGCAGACCGACTTTTCCGCAAGGAATCGAGGGCTGCCTTGCGTGAGATCCCGCTCGAAAAAGTGGCTGGGCCACTTTTTCGACAGCCCCAAGCGCCCGGCTTTCGCCGGGCGCTTCTTTTTTACTTTTGGGCCACCTTGGAGTCCATCAGCGCCTTGTCCACGCAGAAGAAGGTGAACTCGCCGGTGGCGATGAGCTTGCCGCCCTCGCCGGTGATGTCCACCGCCGTGAGCACCGTGGACTTACCGCGATGACGCACCGTGGCCGAGGCCCGCACCGTGCCCTCGGACTGGTTTCTCAGAAAGTGCAGCGCGCTGGTCTGTGTCACATAGTAGCGCCCGTCCGTGTGGGCGGCCACGCCGGTGGCGTTGTCCGCCAGGGTGTAGATGGCGCCGCCGTGGACCATGCCGTAGGGGTTCTTGCTCTCGGGCCGGATGGTCAGCCGGAACACCGCGTGGTCCTTTTCCACCAGCTCCATCTCGATGTGGTTATGGTGCATGAAGCCGTTCTTTTCCTCCCGGCGGGCGATCTCCTGTTCCAATTCGTTCATACTTTGCTCCTTTTTTCATTCTTTTCCCGGTTAGTGTACCACGTTTGTCCGCTTCTTTCCACTTTTTTTCCGAAGGGGGTTGACAAACGCGTTTCTCTTGCTATACTGAACATATGAACAATCATTCATATAAAAGGAGGCCGCACATGGAGGACCGCTACAATGTGGAGTGCTGCGACTTTATCCACGCTCACGAGGACGTGGTGGAACAGGTGCGCCGCACCATGCCGGGGGAGGACACCCTCTACGACCTGACGGAGCTGTTCCGCATCTTTGCCGATTCCACCCGGGTGCGCATTCTGTACGTGCTGGAGGAGTCGGAGATGTGCGTGTGCGACCTGGCGGCGCTGCTGGGCATGACCCAGTCCGCCATCTCCCACCAGCTGCGGGCACTGAAAAACGCACGGCTGGTGAAGGCCCGCCGGGACGGCAAGACCGTGTTCTACTCCCTTGCCGACCAGCATGTCAAAACCATTCTGGACCAGGGCCTGGAGCACATCAGCGAGTAAGTTTTCCACAATCCATTCTATTTTGAGGAGGAATTTTCAATGAAGAAGCGTTTTGCCATGGAGAACCTGGACTGTGCCAACTGCGCGGCGAAGATGGAGGCCGCCATCCGCAAGATCGACGGCGTCCACGCCGCCACCGTCAGCTTCATGACCCAGAAGCTCACCATCGAGGCCGACGACGACCGCTTCGACGCCATCGTGGAACAGGCGGCCCAGGCCTGCTGCAAGGTGGACCCGGACTGCCGTGTGGTGCGCTGAGGCGCCTTAAAGGAGGTCTTTTCCATGCACAAGCTCACCCGTTCCCAGCGCCGGGCCCTGTGGCGCATCCTCGCCGCGGCGGTGCTGCTGGCGGGGATGCGGCTGCTGCCCACGGTGTACCTTTCCCGCCCGCTGCCCCTCCTGACCGGACCGGCGGCCGCGGAAGGTTATCCGCTTCTTCTGTGGCCGGCGTACCTGATCCCCTACGCCGTCATCGGCTATGACGTGCTGCGCCGGGCCATCGGGGGCATCTGCCGGGGCCAGGTGTTCGATGAGAATTTCCTCATGGCCCTGGCCACCGTGGGCGCCTTTTTTACCGGCGAGTACGCCGAGGCCGTGGGCGTCATGCTCTTTTACCAGGTGGGCGAGCTGTTTCAGGATTACGCCGTCACCCGCTCCCGCCAGTCCATCGCCGCCCTCATGGACATCCGGCCCGACACGGCCCTGGTGGAAGGTCCCGACGGCACCCTTTCCGAGCAGGACCCGGAGGACGTGTCCGTGGGGGACGTGATCGTGGTGCGGCCGGGGCAGCGGGTGGCCCTGGACGGCGTGGTGCTCTCCGGCACCTCCACCCTGGATACCGCCGCCCTCACCGGCGAGTCCGTGCCCCGTCAGGCAGGGCCCGGGGACGAGGTCATCAGCGGCTGCGTCAACCAGAGCGGCACGCTGCGGCTGCAGGTCACCAAGCCCTGCAGCGAGTCCACCGTCTCCCGTATTCTGGAGCTGGTGGAGGAGGCCAGTGAGAAAAAGGCCGCCAGCGAGGCCTTCATCACCCGCTTTGCCCGGTACTATACCCCCTGCGTGGTGGGCTTCGCGGCGGCGCTGTTCCTGCTGCCCACCCTGGCCCTTTCCCTGCTGCCCGGGGAATCCCTGCCCGCGTTCCTCGCCGGCACCGGCTGGGCGGACTGGCTCCACCGGGCCCTCATCTTCCTGGTGGTCTCCTGTCCCTGCGCCCTGGTGATCTCCGTGCCGCTGAGCTTTTTCGGCGGCATCGGCGGCGCCAGCCGCCAGGGCATCCTGGTCAAGGGCGGCAACTACCTGGAGGCCCTGGCCCAGACGGAGACGGTGGTCTTCGACAAGACCGGCACCCTTACCCGGGGCGTCTTTACCGTGACGGATGTGCGTCCGGCGCCGGGCTTTACGAAAGAGGCTCTGCTGGAGACGGCTGCCCTGGCCGAGCAGGACTCCAGCCACCCCATCGCGGCCTCCCTGCGCCGGGCCTGGGGCAATCCGGCCGACCCGGCGCGTCTTTCCGACTGCCGGGAAAAGGCGGGATTGGGCCTGGAGGCCCGGGTGGACGGCCGCACCGTGCTGGTGGGCAGCAGCCGCCTTCTGGAGGAGGCGGGCATCTCCGCGCCCCGGGAGGCGGAAGCCGCGGGCACCGTGGTATACGCGGCGGTGGACGGCGTGTACGCCGGGTCCATCGTCATCTCCGACCTTCCCAAAGAAGAGGCTGCCAATGCCATTGCCCAGCTCAAGGCCGCCGGAGTGAAGCGGGTGGTCATGCTCACCGGCGACGCCGAGGCCGCCGCCCGCGCCGTGGCCCAGACCCTGGGCGTGGATGAATACCACGCGGGGCTCCTGCCCGGCGACAAGGTGGAAAGGGTGGAGGAGCTTCTCTCCCGCCGCACCGGAGGCGGCAAGCTGGCCTTCGTGGGCGACGGCATCAACGACGCCCCCGTCCTCAGCCGGGCGGACATCGGCATCGCCATGGGCGCCATGGGGTCCGACGCCGCCATCGAGGCCGCGGACGTGGTGCTCATGGACGACCAGCTCACCAAGCTCCCCCTGGCCATCCGCATCGCCCGCCGGACCGTGACCATCGTGCGGCAGAACATCGTGCTGGCCCTGGCGGTCAAGGGCGCGGTGCTGCTGCTGGGCGCCGCGGGCCACGCCACCATGTGGGAGGCGGTGTTCGCCGACGTGGGCGTGGCGTTTCTGGCCATTCTCAACGCCATGCGCTGCCTGCGTGTGGAGCAGCCCGCCGGCCGCACCAAAACCTGATGGAAAAGCCGCCCTGTGGGCGGCTTTTTCCTTGCCCCCACGGGGCATGGGCGGTATACTGGCCTTAGAAACGAAAGGAGGCGTCCCCATGCAGCAGCGGAACATCCCCTGGGAGAGCTGGCCCCGCAAGCCCATCTTCGACTTTTTCTCCCCCATGTCCAACCCCTTTTACGCCGTCACCTTCACCGTGGATGTAACGGAGCTGGTGGACTGGTGCCGCCGCACCGGGTGCTCCTTTTACTGCGCCATGGTGTACTTTTCCACAAAGGCCATGAACTCTGTGGATGCCTTCCGCTACTATACCGCCGGAGGCGAGCTTTTTCTGCTGGATCGGCGCATCCCCAGCTTCACGGACCTGCATCCGGGGTCGGAGCTTTTCCACATCGTGACGCTGGACGGTGGAGACGATCCCGTGGACTTCTGCCGCCGGGCCAAGGCCAAAAGCGCCGCCCAGACCACATTTCTGGACCAGGCTTCGGAGACGCAGGACCTCATTTACTTTACCTGCCTTCCCTGGGTGGAGCTGACGGCCATGACCAACGAGCGAAACCTGGACGTGGACGACGCCGTGCCCCGGATCGGCTGGGGCAAGTACGTTCCCCGGGAGGGTCGGCTGGTGCTGCACCTTTCCCTGGAGGTGAACCACCGGTTCGTGGACGGCGTCCACATCGGCCAGTTCGCCCGCGCTCTGGAGAGAGCCATCGCCGCCCTGGCCGGCGCATAACATCAAAAAAACCGCCGGAGGCAAAAGCCTCCGGCGGTTTTCCTTGTTCAGTATCCGTATTTCTTACGGCCCCACAGGAGAAATCCAACAGACACCCCAAGGCCCAGCAGCTCCGCCGCCGGCACCGCCAGCCAGATGCCGACAGACCCCAGCAGCTCCGGCAGCACCAGCAACGCCCCCACCAGGAACAAAAACGTCCGGGCAAAGGAGATGACGGCGGACACCACGCCATTGGAAAATGCGGTGAACAGGGAGGAGGCGTAGATACTCACGCCCATAAAGAGGAAGCTCACCGCAAAAATGGGAAAGCCCTCCAGCGTGATGGCCGCCACGGGGCCTCCAAGGTCCGTGAACAATCCCAGCAGCGTGCCGATGGCCAGGCGGCTGAGGATATACATGGCAACGGAGCTTGAAACGATGAACCCAAGGCACACCCGGTGCAGCCGCTTGAGCTGGTCCGTGTCTCCGGCGCCGTACTTGTAGCTCACCACCGGCGCCACCCCCATGGAAAAGCCCAGGTCCACGGCGCTGAACACGAACTGGAAGTACATGACGATGGTGATGGCCGCCACGCCGTCCTCGCCCCAATAACGCAGGAACAGGATGTTGAACAAAAACGTGGTGACCGCCACGGCGATGTTGCTGACCATCTCGGAAGATCCGTTGCCGCAGGCGCCCGCCAGCATCCGCCACCGGGGCACAAGGCGGGTAAAGCGCAGGGGGCGGCGCTTTTCCAGGGAAAAATACACAAGGCCCGTTACCGCCGGCACGCAGTAGCCGATGCCGGTGGCCACGGCGGCGCCGGTGATGCCCCAGCCCATGGGGCCCATAAAGAGGGCGTCCAGCACCAGGTTGGCCACGCCCCCTGCCGCCGTGGACGCAAGGCCCAGGCCGGGCTGTCCCGCTGTGACGAACAGCACCTGAAAGACCGTCTGCAAAAACATGCCCGGCGCGAACCACAAAAGGATGCGGGTATAGGGCAGGCAATGGGGCATTTGGGCGGCGCTGGTGCCCAGCATCTCCAAAAGCCACGGCAGCACGGCGTTGCCCGCCAGGGCACACACCAATCCCACCGCCGCCGCAAAGGCCACCACGAAGGTGAAGTCCTGCCGGGCCAGTTCCTCCTTTCCCTCGCCCAGCTCCCGGGCGATGACGGCGCTGCCGCCGGTGCCCAGCATGATGCCCATGGCCAGCTGCAAGGAGGAAAGGGGATAGGACATGTTCACCGCGGACAGCGCCAGCGTGCCCACGTACCGGGAGATGAACATGCCGTCCACAATGGTATAGAGGGACAAGAATACCATCATCACGATGTTGGGCAGGGCAAAGCGCAGCAGCGAGGCGGCGGTGAACTGCCGCTCCAGCGCGTTACGTTCCACGGTGCACCTCCCGCTCAAAGGCAGCGGTAAAGGCCAGCTGGCCCGTCACCACCGCCTGGGCCGCCTGGGCGCCGATGGCCTCCAGGGCCCGGTCCTCCACCTCGAAGAGAGGGCCCAGCCGCTCCTGGGCGTAGGCAAGACCGCTGTCCGTGAAGAAGATGCGCTTTTCCTTCTGGTCTTTTCCGGCCTCCAGACGTACATACCCCTGCCGCTGCAGCTCCTTGACCACGGTGTTCACCGTCTGCTTGGGCAAAAGCCACCCCTGGGTGATGGCCTTTTGGGTGATGCCCGGCTCCAGGTGCAGCGCGTAGAGGGTCATCATGGTGTTATAGCTCATGCCGCAGCGCTTGGCCCACTCGCAGTAAAGCTCCGTCTGGCGGCAGATACAAGTGCAGATCAGCTCGTTTTGCTCTCTGAGATTCATGTCGTCCTCCTTGGAAAGTCTGATTTCGGACTATCAAGTGCAGAGAGGAGTATAGTACGAAATCAGACCATTGTCAAGAGGGGGGACTCACACGCCTGGAAAGAAAAAACGCCCCCGCCCGGGAATGCCCCGGGCGGGGGAAAGTTTCTTATGCCGTAAAGTCCCATTTCCGGCGACTGGCGGGACAAATTCTCTTCTTACAGCGTCTCCAGCTCCGCCATCCACAGCGCAGCCGTCGCGTCACTGGGCATCCGCCGCGTCGGCACAAAGTCCGCTTCGCTCCGTTTCCGCCTACGGCGAAAACTCCGCCCGCTCCCTTGCGCCTCCTTTCCCCGTCTCAAACGCTTCGCTGGTTTGAGCCGGGGGCCCCATTTCCGGCGACTGGCGGAGCATATCCCATTCTTACAGCGTCTCCAGCTCCGCCATCCACAGCGCAGCCGTTGCGTCACTGGGCATCCGCCGCGTCGGCACAAAGTCCGCTTCGCTCCGTTTCCGCCTACGGCGAAAACTCCGCCCGCTCCCTTGCGCCTCCTTTCCCCGTCTCAAACGCTTCGCTGGTTTGAGCCGGGGGCCCCATTTCCGGCGACTGGCGGAGCATATCCCATTCTTACAGCGTCTCCAGCTCCGCCATCCACAGCGCAGCCGTCGCATCACTGGGCATCCGCCAGTCGCCGCGGGGGGAGAGGGCCACGGAGCCCACCTTGGGCCCGTCGGGCAGGCAAGAGCGCTTGAACTGCTGGGAGAAGAACCGGCCGTAGAACCGCTTGAGCCACTTCAGGATGACCGCGCGGTCATATTTTCCCCCAAAGGCCCGCTCGGCAAGACGCAAAATCTTGCCCGGACCGAAGCCCCAGCGGACGGCGTAATAGAGGAAGAAGTCATGCAGCTCGTAGGGACCCACCAGGTCCTCCGTCTTCTGGGAGATCTCCCCCTGGACGGCGGGCAGCAGCTCCGGGGAGACGGGGGTGTCCAGAATGTCCTCCAGCACGGTGGAGAGCTTGGGGTCCTCAGCCTCCTTGTCGTCGGAGATGAAGCTCACCAGATGCCGCACCAGCGTCTTGGGGATACCGGCGTTGACGGCGTAGTTGCTCATGTGGTCGCCGTTGTAGGTGCACCAGCCCAGTGCCAGCTCGCTGAGGTCGCCGGTGCCGATGACCAGGCCGCCGGTCTGGTTGGCGATGTCCATGAGCACCTGGGTGCGCTCCCGGGCCTGGCCGTTTTCAAAGGTGACGGAGTGGTCGTCCATATCGTGGCCGATGTCCTTGAAATGGGTACGGACACTATTGGAAATGTCCACCGTCCGCAGCGTGCAGCCCAGCCGCTCCGCCAGCAGCACCGCGTTGGACTTGGTGCGGTCCGTGGTGCCGAAGCACGGCATGGTCACGGCGATGATGTCCTCCGCCGGACGGGAGAGCATCTGCATGGCCAGGGCCGTGATGAGCACGGCCAACGTGGAGTCCAGTCCGCCGGACAGGCCCACCACCGCGGTCTTGGCGCCGGTGTGCTCCATGCGCTGCTTCAATCCCAGCGCCGCCACGCACAAAATCTCGCTGCACCGCTGGGAGCGGCTCTCCTCATCCTCCGGCACAAAGGGGGTGGGGGAGACGTGGCGGCTCAGGCGGGTGGTGGTCAGCGCGAGGTCGAAGGACATGCGCCACACGTCCGGGCCGCCGCCGGGGAAGGTGAAGGTATTCATCCGGCGGCGCTCGGCGGCAAGCTTATCCACGTCGATCTCGCTGACGGTGAGCCCGGTGGCAAACCGCCGCTCGGCCAGCAGGGTGCCGTTTTCCGCGATGAGGTTGTGTCCGGCGAACACCAGATCCGTGGTGGACTCGCCCTCGCCGGCGTTGGCATACACATAGCCGCACACCAGCCGGGCGGACTGTCCCGTCACCAGCGAGCGGCGGTAGGCGGCCTTGCCCACGGTCTCATTGGAGGCGGACAGGTTCAAAAGCACGGTGGCGCCCCGGCGGGCCAGGGAGATGGAGGGGGGCTCCGGCGCCCACAGATCCTCGCAGATCTCCACACCGATCACCAGGTTGGGCATGCTCTCACAGGCGAAGATCCCATTGCTGTTCATGCACACGGACTGGCCGCACAGCTGGAAGTCGTCGTCCACGCCGTCAACGCCGCCCGAGGGACTGAACCACCGCTGCTCGTAAAATTCCCCGTAATTGGGCAGGTAAGTCTTGGGCACCAGGCCCAAAATCTCTCCTTTGTGTATTACAGCAGCGCAGTTATACAATTTGTTATGCCACTGATCCCGCACGGGCAGGCCGATGGCCGCCACCATATCCAGATTCCGGGTGGCCTCCAGGATGGTCTTGAGGCCCTCCTCGGCGCCGTTGAGCAGGGTATCCTGCAGGAAAAGGTCGCCGCAGGTGTAGCCGGTCAGGCACAGCTCCGGAAACACGATCACCTTCACGCCCTGCTGGTCCGCCTGGCGCATGAGGGTGAATATCTGCTCGGCGTTATAGCGGCAGTCCGCCACGCGGATCTTGGGCGTGGCAGCGGCCACGGTTACAAATCCGTCTTTCATATCCAAAACCTCCTTCAAAAGAGCGATGGCCGTTTTTTGTTATTTTACACCGCCCGGCGCGGTTTTACAAGGCGCGGGGTTGATTCCGCCGCCCGCTTCTGCTATGCTGAAAGAAAGAACATCCCCCGTTCCCATACCGGAGCGGATGTGCCCGGAGACGGCCTGTGCCGCCGCCGGTTTTTTCATTTTCAACAAGGAGGCGTTTTTATGTCCTTTTCCCTGCGTCCCTACACGCCGCCGGACTTCTCCGGCCTCACCGGTGCGCCGGAAGCTGTGTTCCTGCCCGCCGTCGCCGACGGTGTGGCCCCGGAGGGCTATCACGCCATGAGCATCTTCCCGGAGTACTTCCACATGGGCGGCACGTGGCACCTGGCCGAGGAGAGCCGCATGGACTGCGTGGCCGTGTGGGAACATGGCCGCATCGTTGTGCGGGAGTTCCGCCACCTGCGTCAGGGCGACCTGATCGCCGTGGGCCGGACGGAGCACGGGGAGGAGGGCATCCTGGTGCACCCGGACGGGTTCCACGAGCCCACCGCCATGCGGGAGTCCTTTGCTTTCCGCCAGGGCCGCTCCCGGGAGACGGCGTTTTCCCGGGACTACGACGAGCTTTACGAGCTTTTGCGCCATGAGCGGGAGCATGGAAAAATCGTCTGGGTCATGGGCCCGGCCTTCGCCTTCGACCACGACGCCCGCACCGCCTTTTCCCGGCTGGTGGAGGGGGGCTACGTCCACGCGGTGCTGGCGGGCAACGCCCTGGCCACCCACGATCTGGAGGCGGCGTACCTGGGCACCGCCCTGGGCCAGGACATCTACACCCAGGAAAGCCGCCCCCTGGGACACTACAACCACCTGGACACCATCAACGCCGTGCGGCGCTACGGCTCCATTCCCGCCTTTTTGAAAGGGGAGGGCATCCACGGGGGCATCCTGTGGGCCTGCGAAAAAATGGGCGTGCCCTACGTGCTGGCCGGCTCCATCCGGGATGACGGCCCGCTGCCCCCGGTGATCGGCAATGTGTACGACGCACAGGACGCCATGCGCGACCAGGTGCGCTCCGCCACCACTGTCATCTGCATGGCCACCACCCTCCACACCATCGCCACCGGCAACATGACTCCCTCTTACCGGGTGCTGCCCGACGGCACCGTGCGGCAGGTGTACTTCTACTGTGTGGATATCTCCGAGTTCACGGTCAACAAGCTCTCGGACCGGGGCAGTCTCTCCGCCCGGGGCATCGTCACCAACGCCCAGGACTTCATCGTCAACCTCAGCAAGGGCCTGGAGCTGATGTAAGGCAAAAAGCGCACAAAAGGAGCCGCCAATGGCGGCTCCTTTTGCTGTGTGTGTGTTTTAGGAGGGAGAAAACGCATCGGGTTTGGGAGGACCCTTTGCTTGATTATTAAGATACCCGACAATTTTTACCGAATTATGTTCTTCTTATGAACAGTTTGTGAATGTTTTCGCAAGAAAACGATTACCTTCCAAGCGCTCCAAAAACCGCCGATTTTTCCACAACTTTTTAAAAAATGTGGAAAGATCCGGCGGTTTTTGCCGGTTTTCGGGGAATATGCCCTCCCGCTCCCAGGATTTTTCCCCGAAAGCGCATATTTTGTGGGAAATCGGGCCGCATTCCATTGCCGGGGAAATCACTTGTACTTCCGGCTCTCTGCCACCGCCAGCTCGTCGCAGCGGTTGTTATATTCATTCTCCGCGTGGATTTCCCATCCGGCTGGCCGGATGGGGCCCCTGTTTCATTTCACCCGCTGCGGGCGGAGTGAATCCGCCCGGCGGCAGGGTCCGGCTCCGCCGGACACCTGGACGGCGCACTGCGCCGATGCCCCTTCGGGGCAGTCAAGGGCCACGCCGGGGAAATTACTTGTACTTCCGGCTCTCTGCCACCGCCAGCTCGTCGCAGCGGTTGTTATATTCATTCTCCGCGTGGATTTCCCATCCGGCTGGCCGGATGGGGCCCCTGTTTCATTTCACCCGCTGCGGGCGGAGTGAATCCGCCCGGCGGCAGGGTCCGGCTCCGCCGGACACCTGGACGGCGCACTGCGCCGATGCCCCTTCGGGGCAGTCAAGGGCCACGCCGGGGAAATTACTTGTACTTCCGGCTCTCTGCCACTGCCAGTTCATCGCAGCGGTTGTTATATTCATTCTCCGCGTGGCCCTTGACCCAGTGGTAGCGGAGGGTGTGGACGTCCGCCAGGGCCAGGAGCTTTTCCCACAGGTCCGGGTTCAGCGCAGGCTTTTTGTCGCTCTTGATCCAGCCCCGCTTCTGCCAGCCACGTGCCCAGCCCTTTTCCAGCGCGTCGATCACATATTTGGAATCCGACCACAGCTCCACGGTGCAGGGCTCTTTCAAAAGGGAAAGGGCGGAGATGACGGCAGTGAGCTCCATGCGGTTGTTGGTGGTGTTGGCCTCGCCGCCGGAGATCTCCTTTTTGTGGGCGCCGTACATCAATATGGCCCCCCAGCCGCCGGGGCCGGGATTGCCGGAGCAGGCGCCGTCGGTGTAAATCGTTACGGTTTTCATGTAAGTCCTCCCTGTGCTTTGCTGTTCATTTCTAAATCAGTCACACTATCCACAGGAAAAAAATGGTCGCTGCGCTGTTCAAAATCGAATAGAGAATTGTATGCAAGACACTGATACTCCCACAAAAGTCCACGTTTCTGATCATTCTCCTTGAAGGAATGACATACATTGGGCTCCTGCACACAATAATAGCCGATCCGGTTCATGGCATAGATTTCTTGTTCTACGTCCCGGAGAAATTGATTGTAGACAGGCAGTCCTATCCCCGCAACATCATACACATAACTGGACAAAAAATTCAGACTGGTGCGCGGGATAGATTTTTCTTCAATATCATAATTGGCCCAAATAAAAAAGGGAACTTCGTATTGCAGTTGCTGCTCCTCCAACGTCTGCCCATCGGTACCGGTCAGATACTCAAAAAATCCCTCGTCCAGATTGGGCTGATGATCGCCGAAAAATACGATAACCACATCTTCCTCTTCCTTAGAAAACTCATCAAGCAAATAGTTCAGGGCTTTATCGCTTTCTTTCATGAGAGATAAATATTGCTCTGCTCTCGGATAGGTTTCCGGATCATCACACAACGATACTGTTTTCTCATAATGGTCCCCATCATAAAGATAATCCCCATGGTTTTGCATCGTGACACCAAAAATAAACTGCTTGCCTGTTCCGTTCCGGTATACTTCTAGGATCTTCTCATACATTTCCCGGTCACTGACATACTCTCGTACCAGATTTTTCTGGGGAAAATCCTCCAAAAACAGCATTTGATCAAACCCCAGCAGTGGATAAACTTTGGTTCGATTCCACCCGCTGGATAAAAACGGATGCATGGCGGTACAGGTGTACCCTCTGGACTTCAGCTCGCTTACCATGGAATACGTCGGATTCTCTACGTAGCTTCTATAAGCAGAAGACCCTTCCGGCAAAAAAGCCACGGAGTTTCCCGTCAAAAACTCGTATTCTGAATTTGGTGTTCCGCCAGCAAAAATACTGGACAATGCATACCCTTTAATCACATTTTCAGATAAAGAGTGATAGAAAGGGAGAATTTCTTCATCTATATTCAATTGCCCAAGCTTCTCAAAATCCGCAAAGGATTCGTTCATGATCACAATGATGCTTGGATTTTCTCTGGTGTCTTCCTGGAGAACAAAGCGTTCTTCCAGTTCCTCAATGACTTCACTGCTGTACCCAATTGGCTTTTCGACAAAAGCGTCCGTAATGGTATAAGTAAAATTCAAAAAAAATCCATTGTACCATACCGTATCTGCAAACCGATAAACGGTAATATACTGCTTTCCTACAAATATCGCCGCCACACACAGCATGCCTGCCAGAACCCCTGAGCATCTCCATCCCACAGTACGAAATTCAGCAGAAAAGTGGATGTTCCATAGCAATATCCAAAAAAGCAGCAATATGGCAAAGGCATACAACATGACTCTTGAAACGGAAAACGTATATTGCCCCATAACGTTCAAAGCCGTCTGCACATTGAAAATATCGCAAAAGATCAGATCTGTTCCCCGACCCTGCGCCACCATCTCATCAATGATCGTAAACCCCATCAACAAAAAGCTGGAAGCCATCACAGATGTCTTCCACCGTCCTGTCAGAAAAAACAGAACAGATGTGACCGTAAGACAGCATGCGCTATTCAATCCCGCCCGAAGAAGGCCCAATCCCCAAAACTGTGCATCAAGAAACATCTGGCTCAAAAATGCCGTGACAATACTGCCAAAAACAAAAATTCCCCATACAAGAACCCTATTCATCCAGGGTTTTCCATAAACTTGTATCTCCATGCAAGACAGCAGGCAGGCTGCTCCCAAGAAGCAGCCTGCCGCCTTCCATGAAACTCCAGTTCCACTGAAAAAAGCAAATACGGAAAATGCCAGATAAACAATCATAAAAGCAGTACTTTTTTTGCTTATTTTTATAAAAATACTACCATATTTTGTCTTAAAATTCCATATTTCTCTATCAGTCATGTTATCAATCCTGTTTTGATTCTGTTGTCATCTCTTCCCGGTCTTCTTCCACAGCCTCCTCGTGGTCCGTCAGGGCCATGGAGATCACCTGGTCGCCCTCTTCCTTGAAGCGCATGACGATGACGCCCTGGGTGGACCGGCCCGCCACGCGGATGTTGTCCACGGCGGTGCGGATCAGGATGCCCGCCTGGGTGACCAGCAGCAGATCCTCGCTGCCGTCCACCACCTTGATGCCCACCACGCCGCCGGTCTTTTCCGTGACGGCGTAGTTGCGGATGCCGAGACCCCCGCGGCCCGTGATGCGGTACTCCTCCACGGCGGTGCGCTTGCCGTAGCCCTTTTCCGTGATGGACAGCACGCACTTGCCCGCTCTTGCCCGGGCGGCGCCTACCACGTAGTCGCCGTCCCGCAGACGGATGCCCCGCACGCCCATGGCCTCCCGGCCCATGGGCCGCACGTCGTTTTCATCAAAGCAGATGGCCTGTCCGTCATGGGTGGCGATCAGGATC
>CAUWEK010000028.1:0-16639 GCA_963557435.1 uncultured Dysosmobacter sp. | reverse complement strand
CATCCATGGGAACCAGGCTGCTGACCTATGCCACTCCCGCCATTGAAACAGCCATGAAGGACTGCGCCGCCCAAAGTTCTTTTTCTCTGTCCTTCCCGCTGGACCGCTACTACCAGCTGCGCCAGGTGGCGTTTCTCTATGCCACACACGAGCAGGACACCGAAGCAGATCTTCTGACCGCCATTCAAGAGAAGCTGGAAGTCTCCGTCAAAGTAGCCAAGCGTCTGCAGGAAGAATACCGCACTGTGTTCCAGATCGAGTCGTTGGGTGAGCGTGTCTTTGATATTAGTTTTGGCGGTGATCCCGCCAGAGCCTATGACCATTTCATGCGCCGGACGCTGCTTCTCCAGCGCATGGTGGAGGTGCTCAAGCCCAGAGAACTGAATTTGGTGCGCTGTTATCTGGGGATCGGCCAGCCCAACGAGCAGGGCATGACCTTTCAGGAACTGGCTATCCGGCTGAACTACAACGGCCCCAGCGGGGCGGAGAAGGCGTATAAGAGCGCCGTCCGGAAACTGAGGAAACAGTTGAACGGTGGTGCTTACGGTCAGTGGCTCTCTATCCAGAAAGCGATTCAAGCTGCACGCCGGGAGGCCAGCAGAGAGATAGGATACCGTTCACCCCAGTCCACATGGCTGTATGAACAGGAGCTGATTCGGGATTTTCTGTGCAAGACTGCGGCGTTAAGTCGTGTGCATCAAATTCTGCACACAGCAAATGAGGGGGACCCAAAAGGGTAATCAAAAAGCAACTGGGAGGGACCGGAAATTCCGGTCCCTCCCAGTTTTGTTGGTTTTATCTCATTGCGCGATGCTTATGCCAGCTCCCGCCACAGGAAGGTCACGGCCTGAGCGCGGGAGACCGCCGCATCGGGGCTGAATGTGGTGCCGCTGGTACCGTTGGTAATACCGTTGGCCACAGCCCAGGTTACAGCATTGACATAGTAGGCGTCAGCAGCCACATCGCTAAAGCTGCTGCCGGACACCACCGGGGAACCGGCAGCCCGCCACTGGAAGGTGACCGCCTGGGCGCGGGTCACGGGGGCATCCGGGCTGAAGGTAGTTGCGCTGGTGCCAGTAGTCACACCGTTGGTAACCGCCCACAGCACCGCGTCATAATAGTAGTCGCTGGTGCTCACATCAGTGAAGGGATTCGCACCGGTGATCTCGGGGGAACCGTAAGCTCTCCACAGGAAGGTCACCATCTGAGCACGGGTCACAGTGACATTGGGACCGAAGGTAGTGGCACTGGTACCGTTGGTCACACCGTTCTCCACAGCCCACAGCACCGCATCATAGTAGTAATTGCTCTCGGAAACATCGGTGAAGGGGTTGATGGGTTCCTCGACGGTCTTCTTAAAGGAAGCCTCGACCTCCACACGAGAGCCGGGCATCTTGAAGGTAAACTTATTGTCATCCTTCTTGGTGAGCTTGATGGAATCGCCGTCCTTGTTGGTGACGATCAACTTATCCAACTCATAACCCTTGTCAGGTTTCACGGTGATGGTCACAGTGTCGCCTTTATCAGCACGGCTGGGGCTTACGCTGATCTTGCCGCCGGTGGTGCGATCCACGGTGACTTGGTAGTCGCCGGAGGGCTCAGTGGTGCCGCCGCCCTGGTTGATGTAGTTCCACCGGGCCACCAGGGTCACATTGCCGGTCACCTTGTAAGAATCATTATGACCGCCGACCCGAGAGTCGTTCAGATACCAGCCCAGGAAGTTGTAGCCGGAACGGGTGGTAGTGGGCAGAGAGATAGAATTGTTCTTTGCCACGACCTGAGTTGCGACAGCACTGCCGCCGTTGCTGTTGAAGGTAATGATGGCGATTGTGCTGGAATCAACAAAGTCGCTGATATCTGCATTGGGGAAGGTACCGCCGGTAATGGTGATTTTGCCGTTGCCGTTATTGGATACCTGACCGGTTACAGAGCCGCCGGTGACGGTGACAGAGGCAGCTTTCTGATTGATTACATCACCGTTAATGACAGCAGTTTCAGAAATTTCAAGTTTGCCTCCGGTGTAAGCGTCTGTCAGCACAATATCACCATTCAGCGTGCCGCCGCTAATGTTGACGTCACCGCTATGGGTAGCTCCGCCCATGGTGGTCAGCACCGGCGCACCGGTGGTGGAGGTAAAGGTGCCTCCCTTAATCTCCAGTTTGCCCGTATCAAGAGTGCTGTCTGCAAAGCCGTTGAGAATGACGCTGTTAACGCCAGGCTCTGTGACAGTGAAGTCACCACCGGTAATGGTGGCAGTGTTCCAGTTAAGAACAACAGCTTGGGATACGTTGGAGAAACGACCGCCGTTGATCTCCAGTTTGCCGCCGTCGTCATTCTTTACGGTATTCAGGCCGCCGGAGAAGCTGCCGCCGTTGATGGTGAGAGAGGGATTTGCTGCATTGGTTCCAAGGACATATCCCGTGGAAGCATTGCCGCTGTTATAGTTCTGATAGCCGTTTTCAATCATGCTGGAGAAATGACCGTTCTGTGCCACAGTAACGCCATCGTTGATGGTCATGGTACCGTGGTTCACGATAGCATAATAGGAGTTTCCGCCAGCATTTTCGCTGTTCTGGCCGTTTTCCTTGCTGCGGTCATACTTGCCGCCATTAAGGGTGGCAGTACCGTTATTCAGGATCGCCGCGCGTGCGTGGGACACATTGTCTACAAGACCGCCGCCCACGCTGTCCTGCACGGTGAGGTTGCTGCCCAGGGTAACGGTAATAGTGTGGCTTCCTGCATTATTGGTGAGTGTCTTACCGTTCAGTTCCAGCAGAACGGTCTTGCCGGTGGGGATCGTGACGCTCTCTGTCATGTTATCCAGCAGGGTGATAGTGCCGGAAGTCACAGAACTCATTGCATCGATGGCGTCCGCGATGGTGTTGTAGAAAGACACCTTGCCGTCCGCTACCAGACCTACCTTGCCGCTGGCAGCTACATAGTCAGAAAAGTGGGTGACGTCCCAGGTGATTACTCCGTTTTCAAAGGCGGCATTCATGTTTTCCAGACTGCCGTCTTCCCGAACATAATAAATAGGTGCTTCAGCGGTTGCTTTTACAGCGACAGTAATCTTGCCGCTGGCATTATCTGCGGAGTAGACATTCTCGCCATCCGCCTGAGCTGTGAGCGTATACACAGGATTTGTTTCTGTGCCGCCCTTTGTGAGGCCGAGGGTTACATTCTTCCCGTTGGCGTTTTGAGTAATATCTGCCCAAGCCTCCTGGCTTACAGTCAGGACGGCAACATCGGTAGTGATTGCTATCTCATAGTTGGTAGAGGAGACGCTTGTCAGGGCGTCGCTGGCGATTTCGATGGAGGTATGATTTACAGCAGCGTTCTGGGAGCCACCACTTCCTGTAGCGACATTGATTTCGATGGTAGAGCCGCTGGTGTCGACGTTGTCACCATTTTCAGTAGAGGGATTGAAGGTGCCGCCTACGGTGCCGGAAGAGGTGCTTCCGCTGGCGCTGGAATCAGCTTCCATGCCGTCCTTAGACACTACAACATACTTGCTGCCGTCCTGCTTTGTTGTGTATCCGGTGGCGCAATAATCTTTCACGTCGGTAGTGAAGGTGCCGCCGGTGATGGTCATAATGGGTTTGCTCGGGCAACTGTCAGCACCGGTACCATAGCAGTATACATCAACACTGCCGGAAATTGTGTTTTCCGCGGAATTCTGGATACTCATAGTAGGAACTTGATCCGCATAGCTGGTACCCAACCAGTGCATCAAATCCAGCGCAACCAAATTTTCATACGTTCCACTGATGTTGACATCTTTTAATACGGTATCGCCATAATTGCAGGAGATAATATATTGGGTACGATTATTGCCAATCAGATCAATATTGTCCAGCGTGAGATTACAATAGTTTTGGATCAACATTGCGGTGTTTTGGCTGTCCGGAGCTACCGTAATGGTTCCGTTTTTCAGGGTAACAGTATTGTCCTTTTCCAGATGGAACGCCTGGCTTTCTGTTCCAGCAGAACCTACGGCCGGGTCCCCGGCAGTATAAGTATGGCCTCCAAAATCAATGGTCAAGTCAATGCCAGCATGGCCTTTGCTGTTGAACAGGCCGATGCCACACCCTTGCGCATCATTGAGAAGGGTAACGGTGCCGGTCTTGCCGGAGGAGGATACGACTGCCTCCACTGCTTCTGCCAGGGTCATGTAGTATTCGCCGTTGGCCTCTGCCACAGCCACATCTTCTATGGGGTGCACCGTGTAGGTCTTATCGCCGTCCTCAGTCACGCTGATATAACCAGGAGCGCAGAAATTTGCAACAGGGTTCTCAGTCTTGCTGGCACCAGGGTCAAACCCTTCAAAAGCACCACCCATAACAGTGAATTTGGCATTAGAATTATCGATTAGATTCAGGTGCCAACGAGTTCCGCCCCACTCAATCCCTGTGGAAAAAGTACCATCCTTAATTACAACTTCAGAGCTATCTCCTGCTTGAACGCAAGTTAGGACAGCGTGATAATTTCCGTTTTCAATAGTCAGCTTCGCGTTTCCTGCTACTCTAAAAATATATCCCAGTTCATCATTTGAACTATTATAGTAACCGTCTGTATAAGTAAACGAGCCATTACCAGTCACAGTTACATTTGCGGTACCATTAATATCAATAATTCCCACATCGTCGTTTGATTTACTCTGAACATAAGAAACAGTCTTGCCGTTTAGGTCAAGTACCACATTTCCTTCACTAATTTCAATGCCTTCATCAATGTTGGAATCTTTCAGCACCTTTACGGTATCTCCATCAATTGCTGCATTAAATGCATCTGCTAAGGTACCATAGTGAGTGTTTCCGATTGCTGCCACATGAGCGCAATCAGACTCAGTGCACTCTGTGCCCTCCGCCGCCAATGCCGTTACCGGCAACAGGCTCAGGAGCATGGCCAAGCAAACCAGCATGCTCCCAATCCGCGTTCGTACTTTGCTTCTCATTTTACTTCCTCCTAAGATTACATAAGTTATACTACCTTGCCTCGCAAGGTTGGGATAACAAATAGAGGAGCCGCGCTTTTGCTGCCTGGGCTGTATCCTCCGGCGATGCGCCTGTCAGATAAATCAATGCGTCATTCCACTCCCGGACATCCTCCTCACGAGGTGTCAACCGGTCCAGCCGTTGTGCCAGATACCGGCGCTGTTCCTGTGACAAAAACCGCAGATCGGATAAGTACTCACACTTCATTTGAATGGACAACAAGTCCAGCAGAGATTGTTCTACCATCACACCGACATGACCTCCTTTACTTCTGCCAGCATTTTTTCATAGCGTACCCGCCGTTTTCCGTTGACCACTCCGGCACAAACCGGACAGCCGTGCCTCTGCTTTCCGGCTCGGGAGTATATGGCAGCCTTCCAGACATGGCCCTCGGCGCAGAGCCACCAAACCTTTTTGTGGGAGCCTGCGGTTACCATTTGGGGCGTCAGCGAACCGTTTAGTGTGGGATGCCACTGCGCCGCGATTTCCGGCTCCATCGTAGACAGGTCGTTAAACCCGGCCAGGACTTTTTTCCCGGCACAGTAGGGACAACCGGAGTTCCGCATGGTCCGCATCCCCACTGCGGCCACATATTCATGTCCCAGGGGACAGCGCCACCAGATCCGCCGTTTGCAGGAGGGCGCGACCTGGGACGGCAGCAGAGAGCCATTTTTTGTAGGATGCCACTCCTGAGCTATCCCTGGAAATTGAGAGGCCATATCATTTTCTCCCGGCAGGATCACTCGCCCAGCGCAGACTGGACATCCAGTCCCGTCCAGGGTGCGGGACTGAATAGAAACACACCACTCGTGCCCTTTTTCGCACTGCCACCAAACTTTGCGTTTGGTGCCGAAGGTCACCTCTTGGGGCGTCAGTGTGCCATTTTTCGTAGGGTGCCATTCCTCGGCCAGTCTGGGAAACTGACTGGCCAGATCATTGACGCCTGGAGCCACAGCACGGTTGGCACACACCGGACAGCCGCAGCCATCTGTGCGGGAGTGGATGGTTGCACGCCACACATGGCCATGGCTGCACCGCCACCATACCTTTTTCTCACTTCCAGGCAGCACACACTCCGGCGTCAGCGGCAGATTTTTGGTGGGGTGCCATTCTCCTGCCAATTCCGGGAACTGACTGGCCAAGTCGGTTTCTCCGGGCCACGCAGCTCTGCCGGAGCAGTACGGGCAATCGGTGTGGCTGGAGGTGCGGTTGTTCACCGTTACCTGCCAGCGGTGGCCTTTTTCACACTGCCACCACACCTTTTTCGTGCTTCCGTAGGGAATGGTTTCAGGGGTAAGGGGAAGATTGGCCTGACGATCCCATTGGGCAAGCAATTCTGTACAGCCTTTCGCATGGCAGAAGGCAGATAAAGTCTCTCCCATATCACACATGTTCCGATTCCATAGGTTCAAGAGCAAATGGATGTTTTGTAATTTCCCGCAGGAGATACAGCAGTTCCAGGCCACTGCGAAAACATACCTCTTGATTGCCTTCCACACGCAGCGCTCCCTGCATGGTAGCGTGCTGACGGGTATAAATTCGAACGGATACCGTGGCCAGCACGCCTGGCTTAAATGACAAGGGATTTTGGAGCGGAGGCATCCTGCCGGAGTGCGGCCTTGTCTGCTCTTTGATGTGCCGTCTTGCCATCCAAGGCATTGGCTGTTCCGCCTGATCCATCATGGCATCCATGATAAAAAGCAGGTTATCCAGTCCGTGAAATGGAATCGGGGTAGATTGAAAAAAAGTCCACAGGCTGCCAATGGCCATATCGCTTTCCCAACGATCAAAGCATAGGATCATCGTTGCCGCATACTCTGGCCAGCGACCGCCGCTGCGTGGAAGATCATCTTCAAAAATACAGAACCGTTCTACATCCTTTGCGACGGCGTCCAAGTGGCCCACCCCCCTGGATTCACAGAATCGACATTCTGAATAGAACTTTTCCTTTTCTTTCTACTAAATGGAAAAGACGGGCATAAAAAATCGCCCGTCTTTCTTTCGGAAAGAGGGCGAAAGGGCGTAGGAATCCAGGCCGCAAATGCAGATTATGCTTGCGGCCTATGTTTTTGCGCTCAAAATCTGGAAGATGCCTTGTCTTTCGTGTCCACGCCTGATATAATAACGATGTATTATTCCATTATGTAGTCGATGTTGGGACGGAATGTCGATTCTGTGACTATGACACAAGCCCCAGCCGATCAATCTCCCTCTGGTGCTCTGTGCCGGAGGTAACCAGGTAGATGCGTGTGGTTTCGATGCTGCTGTGGCCCAACAGGTCAGCCAGTTTGGCAATGTCCCGGCAGGTTCGGTAGAAGACAGTGGCAAACAGGTGCCGCAAATTGTGAGGAAACACTTTCCCTGGCTCCACGCCTGCGTGCTTGCACAGCCCTTTCAGTTCCGCCCATATCTGTCGGCGGCCAAGTTCCTTTCCGCTTTTGGTGCGAAAGATCGCGCCGGAGGCGGTTTTTTGTTTTTTCACATACTTCAGCAGCTTGCGACGGAGTTTTCCGGGGAGCAGGATGGTGCGGATCTTGCCTTTGAGAGCGATTTCTGCTTTGCCCTGTTGGACAGCTTCTACGGTGATATACGCTACTTCGCTGACCCGGATGCCGGTGGCTCCAATGGTCTCCACCAGAAGTCCCAGCCGTTCCTTTCCCAATTTGTGGGCCGTGTTCAGAAGACGCTGGTAGTCATCCTTCGTCAGCTCACGGTCGGCATCCCGAAACAGACGGCGCTGGATTTTTAGAAACTTCACCCGGCACTCCCGCAGGTCAAGGAACTCCAGCAGACTGTTCAGGGCAGAGAGCATGGCATTGACGGTGGTCGGGGCGTAGTCCTGGGATATAAGGTGACCTTTCCATTCCGAGGTCAACTCCTTGCTGATGTCACGACCATCAAGCCAGCAGGCAAACGCCTGGATATCCCGCAGATATTTCTCCATGGTTGCACCGCTTTTTTCCTCCATCTGAAGATAATGGGCGTATGCACGGATTTGTTGTTGTGTCAATTGACGGTTCTTCATAGAGGCCCTCCCATTTGAATGATATTGCTATTGTACAGGAAGTGTGGAGACAACAAAGCCCACGGCGGCAGATACCGCTGTGGGCTTTGCGTGCCGTATTGATAGATTTGCCACTGGCACGGGAAAGATATACGCTTATCAGGTTCTTTCCTCATAGTATTCCAGCCTCCTGCGCTGTAAGGTTATCTTCTTGCCTGCGGGAACCGGTGAGGTTCTGCCACACACTGGTACAGCACTGCTCCGCAGCGGCGGCAGATCAGGTACTTCAGCCGATTTCCCAGCAGTCCGTGATACTTGAAAGTGACCAGGGCTTCTCCGTGCTGCCAACCTTCTCCGATGTCTTGTGAGCCGCAGTACTGGCATCTGGTAACAGGAACTTGTGGCATAGTATTTTTCTCCTCTCTGTGTTGTTGACTGCAAACACACAATACCGAGAGACGATTCAGAAGTCCAGAGAATGTTGCTTCTCAAAATGGAGAAGTTCAGAGAAGATGAAATTGCAATACGCCTAAAAGCATTGTACGCCTGACTGCATAAAAATCAGGCATCTCTTTCCGCTTCTTCCGCTGGAAAGGGGTGCCTGTCCGTTTCAAGGTGATTCAGTTCATATGCCAGGTCCCATGCCAATTTAAACCCGCAGTAGAAACTGTCCATGGAGCGTCCTTCTGCAATCAGGCTCTGGTTATCCATGATCCGCAGCACCAGTTTTCTCTCTGGCTTTTCCAATCGCTCGATGAGCTGCTTGTGACAATCATCAATTTCCTGCTCAGCCTCTGTCATAGGAAGTGGCGTGTAAAATCTGTTGTAGAGCTGTTTCAGAGCGTCGTTCATATGTCCTGCCTCCTTTGTAGCAAGACACCATACCACAGATCAGTTGAAAAAGCCACTAAAATATTTGAATTTCTGTAATCTGCAAAAGATGACATTCAAAAAGGGAACGCAGAATATAAAATCAGGGCCTGTGGTACCCCACAAGCCCTGATTTCTCCCATACACGGCGATAAGCCCCATAGGTTCACATTGTGTACCTATGGGGCTTATCCCGTCTGGCAGGCTTCTTTTTTAATCCTTGATCTTCTTCCCGCACTTGGGACAATAGTTGGGGATGCCGCCCCGGGTATCCCACAGGGCGCCGCAGTGAGGGCAGCGGAAAAACAGCAGCATCTGCACAAGCCCTGCCGCCATCAGCAGGAAACCTATCCCCCAGCCTAGTACGTCGTTTCCTGTCATATACGTCAACAGCCCGCCTACGATGATCCCTGCGGCGAACAGCGCCCATAGGAGGATATAGCTCTTCCGGCAGTCCATACGGCCCACTCCTTTTAGGCCGTCAGGCCCGGTCCGGGAACTTTTCGCACAGCTTGTCCAGCTCGCCGGTGAGGGCCTTGAGCTCCTCGGCAGTCATGGACACCTCGATCTCGGCAGTGTCCTCCCCGTCCATGGTATTGGGCAGATAGAAAGACACATCCACCAAAAACTTCTCCCCGTCCGCCTGGGCGGAGAGCTCAAAATAGGGCTCTACAAAGGCGGAGTCATAGCGGTCCTTGATACCGGCGCCCAGCACCTTGAGCCCGGCGTTCATCTCCCGGAGCTCGTAGGTCAGAAGACAGCTGTTGGAATCCTTGACCACGTTCCCGTCCTCGTTGATCCAAGTAGCCCGCAGCACCAGCCAGTTGCGGTCGTCGCTGGTGGGGTCGCCGCCGTCGGGCGGGAATTCATAGGCATACACGTCCAGCTGCAAGCTGGCCTCATCGTTTTTGAACAGCATGAAGTTTCTCCTTACTTGTCGTTGTGATGGACGGCGTAGAACGCGTCGTAGTCCGCCAGCATCCGCTGCAGCAGCGCCGGGGTATCCAGGCCGTAGGGACAGCGGGACTTGCAGGCGTCACAGTGGACACACTCCTCGATCTTATGCATCTTGGCGTGCCACTCGTCGCTCATATAGGGCTGATAGGGAGAGCGGCGCAGCAGGGCGGACATGCGGGCCGCCTGGGGAATGTCGATGCCGGCGGCGCAGGGCAGGCAATAGCCGCAGCTGCGGCAGAACTCGCCCGCCAGCTCCTGGCGGTCCTTGCGGATGACCTCCTCCAGCTCCGGCGTCATGCCGGGGTCACGCTCTGTCAGCTCCAGCCACTGGTCCAGCTCCCACTCGTGCTGGATGCCCCAGATGGGCACCACGTTATCATACTGGCGCATGAAGGCGTAGCAGGCCTCGGCGTTATTGAGAAGGCCGCCGGAGAGGCCCTTCATGGCGATGAAGCCCATGTCCGCCTTGCGGCAGCGCTCCACCAGGTCGTAGTCCTGGTCGGAGGCCAGATAGCAGAAGGGGAACTGAAGCGTCTCAAAAGCGCCGGATTCGATGGACTCCCGGGCCACATGGAGCCGGTGGTTCGTGATGCCGATGTGGCGGATGTAGCCCTTTTGCTGCATCTCCAGTGCGGCGGCATAGGGGCCGTCCGGGTCGCCCGGGTCCGGCAGCACAGCGGGGTTATGGAACTGGAACAGATCGATATAATCCGTCTGCATCCGCCGCAGGCTCTCTTCAATGTGGGCAAGCACCGTCTTTTTGTCCGTGCCGCCGCTCTTGGTGGAGATGATCACATTCTGCCGCACATCGTGCAGCGCCGCGCCCAGCTTCTCCTCACTGTCCGTGTACATGTTGGCCGTGTCGAAATAGTTGATGCCCGCCTCGTAGGCCCGGCGCACCAGCTTCACCGCGTCGGCCTTGGAAATGCGCTGGATGGGCAGCGCGCCGAAGGCGGTCTTGGTCACATACAGCTCTGTACGGCCCAGTCTGACTTTCTCCATACTCCGTATCCTCCTCTTCCGGCGTATGCCGGATGATTTTTCCACAGGTCTTTTTTTGATTATAGCATACTTCTTCCCGTTTGCAACCGCGCCGGGGGTGTGTTATGATAGCTTTATCATCACATCGCGCCGCGCCCGGCGGCCGCATGGAGGAGGTCCGCCATGGAAAAGGAACTGCATCTGAAGCTGACTGTCCGGCTCTATTCCGACGATAACCAGCGCTGCTTCGGCCCCGGCATCGCAACGCTTTTGCACCAGGTGGAAGCGTGCCGCTCATTGCGCTCCGCCGCCGCCTCCATGGGCATGGCCTATTCCAAGGCCTGGCGCATCATTCGTACGGCGGAGTCGGTCTTCGGCTGCAAGCTGCTCTCGTCCACCATCGGCGGAAGCCACGGCGGCGGCGCCGTGCTGACGGAGGAGGCAGCAGCTCTTCTCGCGGCCTACGACCGCTATTGCGCCGACGTGGAAGCTTACAGCCAGGCCAAATTCCACGAGATCTTCGATCCGTTTTCATCTGGGGAACCATCATAAGAAAGCGGCGGACTGCCTTGTGCAGTCCGCCGCTTTTTTATGTTGATCACTTTTCCTGCTGCTGGGTGGGATCGATCTCCGTGGGGCTGGGGATGGGGTGCTCTTTGTGGGCCACCATGGTCTGGATCAGCTCCACCGTGCCGCCCAGGCCCAGATAGCTGCTGTCGATGCAGAAATCGTAAGTATCCACAGCGCCCCACTTCTGGGAGGAATAATACTCATAGTAAGACGCGCGGCGCTTGTCGGTCTTGAGGATGAGCTGACGGGCCTTCTCCGGCGTCACATTCTGCCGCTTGGCCACCCGCTGGATCCTCACGTCCATAGGTGCGTGGATAAAAATACTCAGGTGGTTTGGATCGTCCGCCAGGGCATAGTCCGCGCAGCGGCCGATGATGACGCAGGGTCCCTGCGCCGCCAGGTGCCGGATGGTATCGAACGTGGCCAGATACACCTGCTGCTCCAGGGAATCACCTGCGCCGGTGCCGGGCAGAGCGAACATGTAGGAGTCCATGGCGATGGAATAAAGCAGGCTCTTGGGCCGCTCGTCAAAGTTTTCAAAGATCTTCTCGCAAAGGCCGCTCTTCTTGGCTGCCTCCTGCAGCAGCTCCTTATCATAAAACGGAATACCCAGTTCCTTGGCGACACGGATTCCCACCTCTTTGCCGCCGCTGCCGAACTGCCGTCCAATGGTGATGATGGTCTTCATAATATTGCCCCCTTTTGCTTTTCTATGCCACAGGCGGAACGGGGCAGCCCCGGCCCCGACCATCAGGCAGGGCATCCGCGCCTCTTGTGGTCATGTTAATTATAACACAGGCAGCGTTCAGCGTCAAACGAAAGGAAAAACATGGATGACACAAAGAAAAATCCGTGCTAAAATGACACCATATTTCCGGCAAAGGAGCAATGCGCAATGACACAATTGGAAAACGCCCTGCATTATCTGGATCAGTATCACGATGAGATGCTGTTTTTATGGGAGACACTGGTGAAAATGGAGTCCCCCAGCGCCGATCCGGCCGCCATCGATCTGCTGGCAAGTCACTTGGACACTTACTGCCGCGCCCTGGGCATGGAGACGGAAAAACTCCGCCCGGAGGGAGCCGGCACATGCCTGGCCGCCTGGACCGCTCCCCAGGCCCTGCCGCCGGTACTGCTGCTGGGCCATATGGATACCGTCCATCCCGTGGGCAGCTTTCCCGGCGGTCCCTGGCGAGTGGAGGGGGACACCGTCTACGGCCCCGGCGTCCATGACTGCAAGGGCGGACTGGTGATCGCCCTGTATGTGATCCGCGCATTGCAGCACGCCGGCTACGACCGTCGCCAGCTCAAGCTGGTGACCGTCAGCGACGAGGAGACCGGCCATTCCCTGTCCCGTATGGCGGCCGTGGATTTCCTGGAATCCCACGCCCGGGGCTGCGGCGCCGCCTTCACCTTTGAAAGCGGCCTGCCCGACGGCACGCTGGTCACCCGCCGCAAGGGCGGCGGCGTCATCCGGCTGGATGTGGAGGGCATCGCCAGCCACTGCGGCACCGCCCCGGAAAAGGGCGCCAGCGCCATCCGGGAGGCCGCCCGGAAGATCGTGGCCATCGAGGATCTGACGGACTTCGACCATGTGACCTTCAACTGCGGCAAGATCTCTGGCGGCACCAGCGTCAATACCATCCCCGCCTCCTGCGGCGTGGACATCTGCATCCGGTTCCACTCCAACCAGGAGCGGGATGCCGCCATGGAAAAGGTACGCGCCATCTGTGACAAGGTGGAGACACCCCACACCCGCTGCATCCTCGGGCCCCTCATGGGCTTCCCCGCTATGGAAGAGCTGCCCCGGACGGCGGAGCTGGTGAAGGTCTACGGCGACGCCAGCGAAGCTCTGGGCCTGGGCCGTCCCGGTACCGTGGGCACCGCCGGCTGCTCCGACAGCGCCTACACCACCTCCATGGGCATCCCCACCCTCTGCGCCGTAGGCGTTCTGGGGGAGGGGCAGCACTCCCCCCACGAGCACGCCTCTATCTCCTCCCTGCTCTCTCAGGCCAAACGGCTCACCGCCGCCATTCTGGCTCTGCCGGACAGCTTCTAAGGAGGTGCGGTTATGGCGACCATGCAAGAATCTGTCCTTTCCTACCTGGACGGCTGCCGGGAGGAAATGCTGCGGCTGTGGGAGACCATCGTGCGTCTGGAGACGCCCAGCGCCGACGCGGCAGCTGTCAGCCGCCTTGCCAGCCACCTGGACACCTACTGTGACGCGCTGGGTATGAAGACGGAGAAGTTCCAGCCGCAAAACGCCGGGCTGTGCCTGGCCGCCCGCACGCCGTCCGCATCTTTGCCGCCGGTTTTGCTGCTGGGGCATCTGGACACCGTCCACCCTGCCGGCAGTTTCCCCGGCGGGCCCTGGCGATTGGAGGGCGATCAGGTGTACGGCCCCGGCGTCCATGACTGCAAGGGCGGACTGGTGATCGCCCTGTATGTGATCCGGGCGCTGCTGCACACGGGCTATGACCGCCGCCAGCTTCGCCTGGTGCTGCTGAGCGACGAGGAGACCGCCCACACCCTGTCCCAGCGGCAGACGGTGGACTTTCTGCAGCGGCAGGCCCTGGGCTGCGGTGCCGCCTTCACGGTGGAAAGCGGTCTTCCCGGCGGAGATATCATCACCGCCCGCAAAGGCGGCGGCATCCTGCCCCTCCATGTACGGGGCGCCGGCACCGCCCCGGAAAAGGGCGCCAGCGCCGTGCTGGAGGCCGCCAAAAAAATCGTGGCCATCCACGCCCTCTCCGATCCCGACCACGTCACCTACAACTGCGGCATCATCCACGGCGGCACCAGCGCCAACGTGGTGCCCGACCGCTGCGAGGTCTCCGTGGCCATCCGCTTTCGCACCAACCAGGATCACCGCCAGGCCATGGACGCCCTGCACGAGATTTGCAGCCGGGTGGAGACACCGGGTACCGTGTGCACCCTGGGTCCTCTGGTAGGCTTTCCCGCCATGGAGGAGCTGGACAAAACCAAGGTGTTGGCAAAGGTCTATCAGGACGCCAGTGAAGCTCTGTGCCTGGGCCGTCCCGGCACCGCATACAGCGCCGGCTGCTCCGACAGCGCCTACACCGCCTCCATGGGCATCCCCACCCTCTGCGCCTTGGGCGTTTTGGGTGAGGGGCAGCACTCTCCCCACGAGCATGCGGATCTTGCCTCCCTCCTGCCCCAGGCCAAGCGGCTGGCCAGTGCCATCTTGTCCCTGCCGGACGATTTTTAAGTGCGGCGTACCTTATTACACATATATATTATAATGTATATGCGCAGGGAGCACAGCCTATGCTGTGCTCCCTGCTTTCTTCATGCGCCCGTGCGCAGTTTCACTTTTTCACCACAGGAGGCTCTTCAAAGAACGGCTTGAAGTTGGGGTCCACCTGTCCGATGCCCATGTACCGGGCCTTGTAGTCCTTTACCAGTTTGAAGTACAGTCCGCTCATGGCGATGACGCAAATAATATTCAACGTGGTGGGGATGGCACAGAGGAAATCCGTTACCTTCCACACAAAGCCCGTGGGCAGGCCGTTTTGCACCGTGTAGAAAATGGTAATGAGGCCCGGCAGCGGGTAAATGACCCGGAAGAACGTGAGGATCTTGTGCTTGAGGGCCACATTCCCCTTCAGGGCATGGCGCAGCAGCACATCGTAGTACATGAACCAGCCCGTCTGGGTGGTGATGCCGAAGAGCAAAATGGCGATGCCCACGAACTTGGCGCCCAGAGAGCCGTAAGCGGTGGCAAAGGCGGAGACGGACAGCGCCGCGCCTTCGGTTCCGCTGCTCCAAACGCCGCTCATGATGATGGCCAGAGACATGATGGTGCAAACGCACATGGTGTCCACGAACACCTCGAACATGCCCCAAAGACCCTGCCGCACCGGATGCTCCACCTTGGCCTGGGAATGGACCATGGTGGAGGAGCCCTGCCCTGCCTCATTGCTGAACACGGACCGGGCAATGCCCTGCTGGATCACCACAGAGGCAGCCGCGCCGGAGAAGCCGCCCACGGCAGCCGTGCCGGTGAAGGCACTGCCGAAGATGAGCGAAAGTGCTTCGGGCAGATTGCGGATGTTGATGATCACCACACCCAGGCCCGCCGCCAGGAACAAAACGATCATAACCGGCACGATCTTTCCGGCAAATTCCACCACACGCTTGCCGCCGCCCCAGACGACGACCCACACCACGATGCTGTAAACTACGCCGAAGGCCAGGATGGGAACCGGGAATGCCGCGGTGAAGCCCTCGGCGATGGTATACGCCTGGACGCCGGAGAAGAAGTTGGTGGCAAAGCCCACGCCGAAGATCGTCGCCAGTACCGTGGCGATACCGGCAATTTTCTTGGGCAGCATCCTGCCGATGCCCTTTTGGATGTAGTAGGTGGGGCCGCCGTAGGGCTGGCCCTCTTCATCGTAGCTGCGATAATAGCAGGCAAGCGAGACCTCCGCGCTCTTGAGCGCCATGCCCAAAAGCGCCGCCACCCACAGCCAGAACAGTGCGCCGGGGCCGCCTACGGCAATGGCCGTGGCCACACCGCCGATATTGCCCACGCCGACCGCGCCGCCCACTGCCGTGGCAATGGCGTTGAAGGCGCTCACATGTCCGGAGCCGGCGTCGTGCTCGGACTTGTCAAACAGGGAACCGAGGGTCTTTTTCATGAAGTAGCCGAAATGCCGGAACTGGAACATTCCTGTGCCGAGGGTAAACAGCGCCCCCGACCCGAGGACCAGCACAATGAGCGGAGTCCCCCACAGAAAACCTACCGCCGCATCAAGAAAATCCGATATCGCAGTTGCCATAAAAGCCTCCCTTCCTCCGAAAAATGCCGGTACCGATCGCCTCTATTTATTTTTTCAGACTCTCAAACGCCTGCTCAAAGTCCGCCATCAAATCGCGCACGTCCTCGCAGCCCACAGACAGACGGATCAGGTTATCATAGGGCTTCTTGGGATAGATCAGCGTCACCACGTCGCCCAGGCTGGTGGCGATGGGCGGGATGCGGACGCTGTCGGCGAACTTCTTCATCTCCTCGTAGCCGCCCTTGAGATGGAAGCACAGCATGCCGCCGAAGTTGTTCCCGACGAACAGCTTCTTGGCCAGTTCGTGCTGCTTGTGGCTCTCCAGGCCCGGATACAGCACGAACTCCACCTCAGGTCTTGCCTCCAGCCACTTGGCCAGGGCCAGCGCGTTTTCAGACTGCTTCGTCAAGCGCAGAGGCAGCGTGCGCACGCCGCGCAGAGCCAGCCAGGAGTCGAAG
>CAUWEK010000027.1:0-16827 GCA_963557435.1 uncultured Dysosmobacter sp. | reverse complement strand
GCTATGGTGATCCACGAGTCTGCCGAGGACTATCTGGAGTCCATTCTGGTGCTCAAAGAGCGCAGAGGCGTGGTGCATTCCATCGATATCGTCAACGAACTGGGATACTCCAAGCCCAGCGTCAGCATCGCCATGAAAAAGCTGCGGGAAAACGGATATATTTCCATGAGCCCGGACGGGAGCATCACACTGAACGAAAGCGGTCTTGCCATTGCCAGCCGGGTCTACGACCGGCACAAGACCATCACCCGGCTTTTCGTGCTGCTGGGGGTCTCCCCCGACGCGGCGGCGGAAGATGCCTGCAAGGTCGAACACGATCTGAGCGACGAGACCTTCGGAAAGATCCGGGAATTTGTGGAACAGCACAGCTGAAAACGAGCCCCGGCGGGATTTCCCGCCGGGGCTTGCTTTTTATCTGCGCAGGAGCCGGACTTCGTAGACCGCCTGCCAGTGACCGCCGGGTTCCAGCGTCACACAGTAGTGCTTGTCAGAAAACTGTCCGCTCTCCTGTTCAAAGGCACCGCAGCCCTGCCAGGGCTCGATGCAGATATACGGAGCCCGGACGCCGGGCATGGTCCAAAACGCCACCATGGGGAACGCACCGAAGTCCACTTCCACTCCGTGGCCGTCCCTGTGTTCCAGCCGCACGGTCTTGGAACGCAGCCCCTCGAAAACAAGGGTATCCACCCGGTCAAACACCTCATGGCGCAAAGGGATGGTATCTGTTCCCGGCAGGAAATGCTCCCGGCGATCCTGACTCAGGCAGCCGCCCTCCCCCGGCAGCAGTGCCCACGCATCCTCCTCCCGTTCAAACACCAGCCGGTAATCCTCAAACTGCTCCCCGGGGCGGATGGGGCAGCGGAAGGCCGTATGCCCGCCGATGCAAAAGAGCATGGATTCTCTGCCCGGATTCTCCACGCAAAAGCGCGTTTTGAATCCATCTTCGGTCAGAGTATGGCGCACGGAAAGCACAAACGGGTATGGATACTGTGCCAGAGTGTCGGGATCCTCCCGCAGACAAAACTCCACGAAATCCGCTCCCTGCGCCGCCACGGAGAACATCCGCCGCCGGGCAAAGCCGTGACGGGCCATGTGAAAGGCCGTCTGTCCGATCCGGACCGTCTCGTTCCGCAGGGCTCCCACAATGGGAAAAAGTATCGGATTCCGCCCCGACCAATAGGCCGGATCTCCGTTCCAGATGTACTCATATGCCCCGTCCCGCAAGGATACCAGCTCCCCGCCCATGGGATCCGCACGAGCCTCCAGACCGCCCTTGCGCAAGGTGATCTCCATACGCCGCCTCCTTCTCCCGGGCACGGCCCAGGCCGTTTTTTTCATTATAACCCGGCGGCGGAAAAAGCACAAGCTGCCTCACCGCTGCCGCCAGCGCAGCAGCAGTGCCGAGTGCAGTATCACGAAAACCGATCCGGCGTTATGCACCAGCGCCCCCACCACCGGCTCCAGTCTTCCGGTCATGGCCAGGAAAATGGCCGCGAAGTTCAGCACCATGGAGAAGGTCAGATTTGCGCGGATGGTGCGCATCATCTTCCGGGACAGTGCCAGCAAATGGGGCAGCTCCCCGATCTCGTCCTTGACCAGGGCGATGTCCGCCGCATCCACCGCGATATCACTGCCGATGCCGCCCATGGCGATTCCTACCAGTGCCCGCTTCAGTGCCGGGGCATCATTGATGCCGTCACCCACCATGCACACCGGACGGCTGCTGCTTTGCAGCTGATCGATGACGGTGAGCTTATCCTCCGGCAGGCACTCGGCCCGCACAGTCCCGATGCCCACCGCCGCGGCGATCCGCTCTGCCGCACCCCGGCGGTCTCCGGTGATGAGCACCGGCTCCACGCCGCCTTTTTTCAGCGCCGACACCATATCCGCCGCCTCGGGACGCACAGTGTCGGCAAGGGCCGCCAAGCCTGCAAAGGTGCCGTCCACCGCAAGGTAAATGACCGTGCAGCCCCGGTCCATATGCTCCTGTGCCGCGGAAGCGGCATTGGCGGGAATATCCGATCCCTGGCTTTTCAGCAGCGCCTCATTGCCGGCGGCCACCCAATGTTCCTCCACCCGGGCCGTGACGCCCTGTCCGGGACGCATGGAAAATTCCTCCGCCGCAGGCGGAACGCATCCGGTCTCCTGCCGGTAGCTGCCTACTACCGCCCTGCCCAGCGGATGCTCGGAGCGGGCTTCCGCCCCCGCCGCCAGCGCATAGAGTTCTTTCTGGGAAAAAACGGGCGAAAAGCTCTCCAGCCCCACCACCCGGGGCGTCCCGTAGGTGAGCGTCCCGGTCTTGTCAAAGGCCACGAAGCCCACGCTCGCCAGACGCTCCAGCGCGTCTCCCTCCCGGACCAGAAGACCGTGCCGGGTGGCGTTGCCGATGGCGGCCATAATGGCCGTGGGCGTGGCCAGCACCAGCGCGCAGGGACAGAATACCACCAGAATGGTCACAGACCGCAGGATCTCCCCGGTCACCATCCAGGTGAGAGCCGCGGCAGCCAGGGCAATGACCACGATCCAGGTGGCCCAGCGGTCCGCCAGGCCAACGATCTTGGCCTTTCCCGCATCGGCGGACTGCACCAGCCGGATCATCCGCTGGATGGAGCTGTCCTCCCCCACCTTGACCGCGCGCATATCAAAGGAACCGAACTGGTTGACCGTGCCGCTGGAGGCCGGGTCCCCCACGCCCTTGTCCACAGGGATGGACTCTCCGGTCATAACCGCCTGGTCCACAGAGGTGCTGCCCGCAGTGATAACACCATCCACCGGGATGGTCTCGCCCGGCAGTACCCGCAGCAGGTCTCCCACCTGCACCTGCTGGGCGGGGACCGTCCGCTCCCCTTCCGCCGTCAGAATCCGGGCGGTACGGGGCGTCAGACGCACCAGCTTTTCAATTCCAGAACGGGCACGGGCTACGGTCAGGTCCTCCAGCAGAGCGCCCAGCTGCATGATAAAGGCAACTTCTCCGGCGGCAAAGTCCTCGCCGATGGCCACGGACGCCACCAGTGCCATGGAGACCAGCACATCCGCCTTGATGTCAAAGGCCGTCACCAGACCGATGAACGCCTCCAGAATGATCGGCACACCGCACAGCACGATGGCCACCCACGCCGCGTCAAAGGGCAGCGGCAGCAAATGAAAGCCGCTGGCCAGCAGTGAGAGGGCCGAAACGGCCAAAAACGCGATCTCCCGCTTGGTGCCGCCCCAGTCCAGGAGCTTTTCCAGGTGTTTCATAACTCTCCTCCTTTATACCTATAGGGGTATAGGTATAAAGTAACATGCAGGCCCCCTCTTGTCAAGAAAAAGAAGGCCGCCCGGCGGGCAGCCTTCTTTTCAGCGCATATTGGCGAACCGCTCCACCGCTTTGGTGAAGCTGGCAATGGTTTTGTCCGCGTCCCCATGTTCGATTCCGTCGCGGACACAGTGCTGGATATGCCCCTCCAGCACCACCTGACCGCATCGGTGCAGCGCGGACTTTGCCGCGTTGATCTGTGCCAGAACATCCTCACAGGGCACGTCCTCGTCCACCATCCGGTCAATGGCCTGCACTTGTCCCATAATTTTGCGCAGCCGCCGGTGCAGGTTCTCGGCGTCCATACACTGTCTCATTGTGCCGCCTCCAATACCAATAGGGGTATATGTATGATAGCAAATCCCCACGGGAAATGTCAAGCGGTCTCAATTCTCGTCCACGCACTGCCAAACCACCAGAATCTCATCGTCCTCCGGTGCCGCCGTCCCCATGGAGTCCATGGTCAGAAGATACGGCACATCCTCCCGGTAGTTCCCCGTCCGCGTGTAAGTATATTCCGTAGGACCGCTGCCGTCCACCATGCCGAACACCGCATAGTCCGCCTGCTGCTCCACTACCTCCGCTTCCAGATAGTAAAGCCCATCCGGCAAGTCGGAAGCCCGGACTTCTCCAGTGACGCCTCCAACTGCCGCAGCCGCGCCCAGAAGCAGCATCCACACCAGTATTTTCTTCATAACGTTTCCCCCCATACCCTTGATCCTATGGGCAGTATAGCAGGTCCCAGGGGCGAAACTTGTTCCTTTGTCGGCGAAAAGGCCTCAATGTCTGTCCCGGCGCAGCAATACCACCGCCACGTCGTTGACATTGGTGCCGGTAGGACCGGTGCGGATCAGTCCCCCCACCGCGTCCAGCGCGTGGTAGGCATCGTTGTCCGCCAGAACACGGTGCACGGAAAGTCCCGCTTGGCGCAGGCGCTCCATGGTCCCGCCGTCCACCATGCCGCCGGCAGCGTCCGTGGGACCGTCTGTACCGTCGGAGCCCACAGAGAAAATTACCGTATCAGCCATGCCGTCGATCCCCGGCGCGGCGGCTAACGCCAGTTCCTGATTCCGCCCGCCCAGACCGGAGCCTGTCAGATGGACCACCGTCTCCCCTCCCGCCAAAAAGGCCAGGGACTCTCCGTCGCCGTCGTGGGTCCGGGCGATGGACGCCAGGAACGAGCCTGCCTCCCGGGCCTCACAGCAAAGCCGGTCCGTCAGCAGCACGGGGCGATACCCAAGATCCCGGCAGGCACCGGCCGCCGCCGTGCAAAGCTCCCGGACGCTGCCGGTGATGACCGTCTCCACGTTATCCAGCTGCTTGGGCGTCTCCTCGGCCAGAAGCTGCCGGGCCCGGGAAGACAGCGGCAGGTGGTATTTCTCCGCCACGGCAAAGGCATCGGCGCAGGTGGAGGAATCGGGACACGCGGGCCCGGAGGCGATCATATCCAGCGGGTCGCCCAGAATGTCCGACAGAACCACCGCATATACCCGGGCTGGTGCGCACAGACGGGCAAACCGCCCGCCCTTGACGGCGGACAGCCGCTTGCGCACCGTGTTCATCTCCACGATGTCCGCTCCGCTTGCCAGCATGGCCTCTGTCAGCTCTGCCAGCTCCGCGCCGGGGATCAGAGGACTTTCAAAAAGCGCAGACCCACCGCCGGAGAGCAGGAACACCACAGTATCCTCTGCAGCAAGGTCCTTCACCAGCGCCATAGCCGCTTCCGTTCCCCGGAAGGAGTTTTCATCGGGGACCGGATGCCCCCCCTCGTAGATCCGGCAGCGGGCAATGGGGCCCATACCGTGGCCGTATTTGGTGACGACCACGCCCTCCGAGAGCCGCTCTCCCAGCACCTGGGATGCGCAGTGGGCCATCTGCCAGGCGGCCTTTCCGGCAGCCACCAGGAAGACACGTCCCCCGGGAAATTCCCGTCCCTCCAGCGCCCGTCGCACCGCTTCGTCCGGGCGGCAGGCACGCAGGGCCGTCTCCAGAATCGTCTTTGCATCCGTATGGATCGACATGTTATGATTCCTCCTTTTGCAGTTCCTCCTGCCGGGAAAACAGCTCGCAAAGGCACAGAAGAACGCTCTCTTTCGGCACCCGAATGCTGTACCCGGTTTTTTCCTTCAGCTTTTGCAGCCGATAATGTACCGTATTTTTGTGGATATACAGTCTGGCGGCCATCTGTTCTGTTTGTCCGTCACATTGAAAATACAGGCGGATGGTCTCCAGAAGTTCTCGCCGTTCCTGCTCCGGACAGGTTCCCAGCACCCGCTCCAAAACATCACGCCGGATGGCGGGGGGAATGCTCCGGGCCAAAAACTCCAGCGACGCCTGGTCGTAAAATAAGATCCCGCCGCCGGAGCGGGCCGCAAGGCATGCGGTGTGCGCCTCCTGATAGCAAAGGCGCACATCCATTCCCCGCCGTCCGCCGGCGCTGACGCCTCCGCAGACTTTCGCCGCGCAGGCGGACTCCACTTCGCTGCGGATTCGATCCACACGCAGCAAGGCCGCATGTCTTCCCCTGCTTTCAAACAGCATCAAGATCCGCTGATTCACCACAGCGCACAGCGCATCCTCCTGCCGCAAGAGAGGACGGATCCTGGTCAGCGCCCGGGCATTGCACAGCTCTCTGCCGCTCTTCTCCTGGCCGCGCACCTCCAGCAGCGCCGCCGTCCAGGGACGGGTAATGTCGATCCCCAGCAGCTGGCCCCGCAGTTCCAGCTCCGCCGGATCGCTCTCCTGAGCGAAAAGCCAGCTTTCGATGAAGCACTGCCGGGCATCCTCCAGCAGCGTCTCCTGCTCCTGACGCCGCGCATCCCGCAGCAAGATCTCCGTCATATGCTGGATGACGCCGCCCAGTGCCTCCACCTGCTCCGGCGCACCGGTGATCCCGATGACTCCTACCGGCCGGTCCTCCATGCGGATGGGCAGGTTCACTCCACGTCGGGTCCCCTGCCGGGGCGCGTCCTCGTAGATGACCAGATGGTCCAGCCCCTTTTCCAAAAGCTCTCTGGCCCCGGCGTGTATCTGGCCGATACGTGCCGGGTCTGTACTGGCCAGGATGCGACCGGTCTCGTCCATCAAATTGATGTCGCACCCGGCCGCCGCCTTCATCTCCTTTACAATGGACAGTGCCGTCTCCTTTGCTATCAACATACCGCTTCCTCCATTGTGTATTGGAACAATAATTTTTAATATTTTTTGTATAACGCACAGTTTTTCTTTATTATACCGAAATTGAAGAAAAAGGCAACCTCCCGGCAAAAGCGGGAGCGGCCCGCCGATAGGGCGTGCAGGAAGCCGCCCGTCCAAAATAAAAAAACGGCGTGACCCGCAGGTCACACCGTTTTTTCAAGAAATGGAAGCCGCCAGATTTTCTGCCTTCGCCTCTTTCTCCCCGTCGGTCCCAGCCGAAGCGGGCGGCGTTGTCGTCTTGGGTCGGTAAGTCCCATGGAGCTTTTGCTCCACCCGGATGGCCCCGGCACTGCCGGACGCATAGAGACAGGGCCGGTAGTCATTGCGGCCGCTGGTGCTGGTGACAGAGCACGCAAGGGCATCCACCTGCTCCAGCGTCACCGTGCCGTCCTCCTGCCGCTCCATGGTCACCTGCAAAATGGCCGTGTCCTTGTCAGAGGGGTTGCGGTTGCCGCCGAAGCAGAAATTTCCAAGACTGTAAAAAATGACGCTCTCGCCCCAATACTCCATAGGCTGGAGCACATGGGGATGGCTGTTATAGACGATCTGCGCGCCGCATTCCGCCGCGTAGCGGAACATCTGCCGCTGGAAGTCCGTGGGCTGATAAGCCCCCTCCGTGCCGGCGTGGAACGCCGCCACGATCACCTCGGCGCCCTGCTCCTGCAGCGAGGAGATGGCCTGCCGGATACCCTGCTTCCCGATGTGGTAGGCAGTATACACGCCGACCCGCAGCCCCCGCTCCGTGGTATAGAGGAAGGTCTCACCGTCACCGCCGGCGGCAACTCCGAGGGCTTCCAGCACCTGGCGGGTCTCTTTCAGTCCGGCAGACCCATAGTCCTGACTGTGATTGTTGGCAAGAGACACCGCCTCCACGCTGCCCTCCGTCAGGATCTCTCCGTATTCCGGCAGTCCCCGGAACCGGTAGGTCTTATCCGCCGGGACATCGTGGTCCGTCAGCGCGCACTCCAGATTGACAAAGGTAAAATCATCCCGGGAAAACACCTCCCGCACGCCGGAAAAGGGATAGGCATAGTCATCGCCTACCACGTCGGGGAAGTTGCCGGCTTTGTTCCAGGCGGTGTGCTCCGCTCCCAGAGTACAGTCCCCGGCAAAGCTGAGGACAAAGCGGTCATGTTCCGGTGCGCTCTCGGGCGGTATTTCTTCCGCGCCGGACGACGTCTCCCCTGCACCGGACGGCATTCCCGCCGGTACGGTGCTCTCTGTCACGCCTGTCGCCTCTCCGGGCCAAAGCGCCCCGGGAAGCGTTCCCTCCGTCATCAGCCAGGCAGACAATGTCACACCGCCGGCAGCCAGCAGTGCAACAGGCGCCAGGAAGGCCGTTTTGTGCCGGGAGGGAGCAAGACGCTTTCCACCCTTGTGGGCCGAAGCCGCATGTTTCTTTTCCGGCAGACGCTTCCCGCCGCCGCTGTATAAACGCATACGCTCCCTCCTTCCGCCGCAAGACAGTCAGATTGATCTATGTACCATAATATCCCATCTTTTTTGCAGGTCAACAACAGAATCATTACAATTTTTACATTTTTGCCCGCTACCGGCAAAAAGGAGACACGGCTTTTGCCGTGTCTCCTTTTTCTCACATCAATCCCAGCAAGTGCTGCATCAGCAGGCTCACCGCCGTGATGCTGATCCAGCAGCAGCCGCCCAGCGCAATGGGCTTGCCGCCGCTGCGCACCAGCTTGACGATATTGGTGTTCAGGCCAATGGCTGCCATGGCCAGAACGATCAAGAACTTGCTCAGCTCCTTGATGGGGTCAAACACCGACGCGGACACGCCGAAGTGCACCGCCACCGTGGTCACGATGGACGCGGCAATGAAGAACAGGATGAAGAACGGGAAGATCTTCTTGAAATCCACCCGGTTCCCGCCGTCCTGCTTTTCCCGGCGGGTACGCAGGAAGGCCAGCACCAGCGTGATGGGGATGATGGCCAGCGTCCGGGTAAGCTTCACCGTCACGGCCTTGTCCAGCGTGGCGGAGCCCAGGTTCCACATGCTGTCCCAGGTGGCGGCTGTGGCCGTAACGGAGGAAGTATCGTTCACCGCCGTGCCGGCAAAGATACCGAACGCCTCGCCGGAAGTAGTGTCAAAGCCGATAGCCTGTCCCAATGCAGGAAACAGCAGCGCCGCCAGAACATTAAAGAAGAAGATCACGGAAATGGCCTGGGCCACTTCCTCCTCATCCGCGTCAATGACCGGTGCCGTGGCGGCAATGGCAGAGCCGCCGCAAATAGAGGAACCAACACCTATCAGCGTGGCCACCTTGCTGGGGATCTGCATCCATCTGCGCAGGAAAAAGGCCACCAGGAGCGACACAGAGATGGTGCATACGATGATGGGCAGCGACTGCCGGCCGGTCTGCACCACCACGTTCAGGTCCATACCAAAGCCCAGCAGGATCACCGCCCATTGAAGGACCTTCTTGGACACGAACCGGATTCCCGGCTCCATACCGGACTTGTCCCGCCGCAGCAGCGTCACCACCATACCGGCCAAAATCGCGATCACAGCGCCGCCGATGATGGGGAACGCCTTTCCCAAAAACCAGGACGGCACAGCGATCACCAGGCAAAGAAGGATCCCCTTCCCGTGTTTCTTCAAAAATTCCAACATGATTCCGCCTCTCTTTTCTCAATCAGTCATTGGCATTATAGTCCAGGGATAGCAAAAAATGAAATTATTTATCTTCATACATCCATAATTTTTTGTTATAGTCCTTGTGCTTGTCAAAATTAGTCCATTGGACAAGTAATGCCTCTCCTATTTTTCATTTTATATTTGACAGTTTCTTCCGAAACCATTATTATATTTGTATACAAATAATTTGCATGCAAACAGTTTGGAGGTTCCCTATGGACCAGAGCTTTCACTATCTTCTGATGGCCACCCACAGCCTGTTCCACCGCCGGGTCATGGCGGAGCTGAGCCAGGCAGAGCTCACCTCCGGCCAGCCAAAGGTCCTGGACTACCTGGGCCTGCACGACGGAAGCGCACAAAAGGCAGTGGCAGCCGGCTGCCAGATCGACCCGGCCACGCTGACTGGGCTTCTGGCGCGGATGGAGGAAAAGGGGCTGATCCGCCGCGGTACACGGGAAGGAGACCGGCGGACACAATATGTGTATCTGACGGAACTGGGCCGCCGCAGGCTTGAGCAGGTGCAGCAGACGTTCTCCCGGCTGGAGGCGGAAGTGCTCTCCGGTCTGGATGAATCCCAGCGGCAGGCGCTGATCCAATCCCTTCGCACTGTTTGCGAAAGCATGATCGACACGGAGGTTTTACAGTGAGCAAACAGGAATTGACCCGCAGGTATCTATTTTTCATCGTCGGATTGTATGTCAACTCGCTCGGCATCAGCCTGATCACCAAGGCGGAACTGGGCACATCCCCCATTTCCAGCATTCCATACACCCTGAGTATAGGCTTCCCCCTTTCTCTGGGAATGTTCACCCTTTTGTATTCTTTGCTGCTTATCGTGATCCAGCTGGTCATTCTGGGGCGGCGGTTTCCCCGGCAGTTCTGGCTTCAGCTGCCGGTCTCTCTGGGCTTTTCCCTGTTTATCGACCTGTCTATGGGATCTTTGTGGTTCCTCTCCCCGGAGTCCTACCCTGTAAAGGTGATTTGCTTGCTGGTTGGATGTCTGGTTCTGGGAGCCGGCGTCTTCATGGAGATGGCCGCCGGTGTGGTCATGCTGCCGGGCGAGTGCACCATCAAAGCCATTTCCACCACCTGGAACAAGGATTTCGGCAAGACCAAAGTAGCTGTGGATGTGACCATGGCACTCTCTGCCGCCGTGCTGGGCTTTCTCCTCTACGGCGCCCTGACCGGCGTGCGGGAGGGGACACTGATCTCCGCTTTGCTGGTAGGACTCATTGCCAGATGGATCAACCAGCATCTGGGAGACTGGGCACAGGCGCATCTGGGGGCCGGAGCGGAAGCATCTCCCGCCGGCTGAATAATTTTCAAAGCACAAAACAAGAGGGCGCGGTAGATAACCGCGTCCTCTTGTTTTTCATATTCATGTATCGGCAGATGTCGCACCCGCGCTTTTTTCTGCGAGACAGAACGAATCCAGAATCCGGCAGTACCCTTTGAGCGTATAGGACATTTTTGTCTGCTCCAGCAGCATCCCGGAAAAGCGCAGGCGGATCCTTCCCCGCTGGGGATGATTCCAGGTAAATTCGGTCTGGACCGTCTTTCCCGTCTCCTCCATCTCCCGCAGCGCATCTTCCACTCTGGGACGGTCTTCCTCCGCGATGCCGTTGTGCCAATATACGCTGCACGCCTCCAGGCTGGCCGTATCTTTGATACCCAGCTGCCTGCGCATGAAATCATCCGCGATCATCTCCCGCCGCTGCTCCGTCTTCCAGATCTGCAGCGTCCAAAAGCCAACGCCCAAAGACCACAGCAGATCCTGGTTGGCTGAGCGCAGCAGCGCCTGATACCGGTGCTCGTTGCGGTCCTGCCGGATGCGGGCCAGAAGGAAGCTGGCCAGCACCCGCACCTGGGTATCATCCCGGATGGAATAGCGTGGATTGTCCACGCCGATAAAGCCGATGGTCTCTCCTCCATCCCGGATGGGGACGGCAATGAGCCGCTGGATCCCCTGGCGCCGCAGGATCTCCCACTCCAGCGGGGCGCTCTCCTGCAGGGGAGCCAGATTGTATATGATCACGGATTGATCCGTTTCAAACCGCTTCATCCACCGGCGGACGACCTCCTCCGGTACCTCCTGCAGGCTCTCCTGCTGAGGCAGGACCTTGGGGGCGCACCATTCAAAGGTGTTGTTCCAGCTGCCGTCCTGCCTTCCGCTGGGTTCAAACAAATAAGCCCGGTCTGCCAGATAAAACTCGCCCACAGAGGACAGCGCCTGATGCACCGCCTCTCCGTAGTCGGCATGATGCGCAAGGGCATGCATATATCCCGCGATCCTGTCCGCAAACGCCAGACGCTCCTTGGCCGTGGGGCTGAGATATTCCTGCTTCGTAATATCCAGAGCCACCTCCAGCCGCACCTGCTTACCCATATAGCTCACCAGCTTGTCCTTGAGGAGAAAGCGGCGGCCGCAATAGGTGTTTTGATTTTCCCAAATATGGAACGAATCTTGCCGCAGGCAGGCATTGGTGCAGAAGTCACAGGGAGTGTCCACTCCGTGGAGCACTTTATAGCATTTGCGTCCCCGGTAGTCCCGCACGCCGAAGAGCTTCTGCCCGGCAGGATTGAGATAGTACATCTCATAGGTATCCATGTCGCTGAGGTAGAAAATATCGTTTTCCGCCTCCAGGATCGTCCGTGCGATCTCCTCCTCCCCCGGCAGCAGCACTCCGGTCTTCGGCAGCGACTCCTGTATTTTCACAGGCTCCTGCGGAATAAAGACAGGTCCCGGTTGGACGAAGCGGGCCGCAAACTCTTCCGGCGTGCACGGTCCGGAAAACAAGAAGCCCTGGAGCAGCGAAGGATGGAGATCCTCCAGCACCCGCAGCTCCGTCTGCGTCTCCGCGCCCTCACAGCAGACCCGGATATTGCAGCTGTCTGCCAGTTCGATCATGTTGCTCAAAAGGCGGTAGTTATACGCGCTTTTTTCAATGCTGCTGACAAAACACCGGTCAATTTTGATCTCATCGATCTCCATCTCCTGCAGCCGATGCAGGCTGGAGTAGCCGGTGCCGAAGTCGTCCACGGAAATTTCGATGCCGTGATCCTTCCAGCTGCGGAAGATGCGGTTGAGATGCGGATAATCCAAAAGCTGCATGCTCTCCGTGATCTCAATGGTCAGCGCGCTGCCCGGCAGCCCGCTCTGCCGCACCAGCTCCAGCACATCCTGCTCAATGGAGGCGTCCCGCAGCTGGCGGTACGACATGTTCACGCCGATATGAAACTCCGGCAGCACGCTGCGCCATTGGCGGCACTGCTCCAGTGCCTGCTCCATGACCCATAGTCCAACGGGATAGACCAGCCCGGTCTGTTCCAGCACGGGGACAAATTCCGACGGCGGGACCTCTCCCCGCAGCGGCGCCGTATACCGCAAAAGCGCCTCCGCACCGTAGACATGGTAGGACTCTGAGCGGACCTGCACCTGATAGCACACCGCAAATCCGGAAAAATCATGGTCCACGCTCCGCTGCAGATCCTCCCGCAGCTCCATGGCCTTGAGCTTTTGCTCATAGTCCTCCGGAGAGAAAAAGCTCAGACGATTCTTGCCGTTGGCTTTTGCAGATTCCAGGGAGCTCTCCGCGTATTGCAGCAGCGTGTCCACATCGGGCACGTGATAGTCCACGAAAGAGACGCAGCCGCCCGAGAGGGTACAGCGCCCCTCCAGACGCTCGCGCAGTCTTTCAAAGAGCGCCTCCACGGCCGGCTCGTCCGTCCCCGGCAGGTTCACCGCAAACCAGTCGCCGTTGACACGGAAGATCCGCGCGCCCTCCGGTGCCTCTTCTCCCAGCACCCTGGCCACCGTCTTCAGCAGCGCGTCTCCGAAGTCCCGGCCGCTTTTCAGGTTGATGGATTTGAGATTGTCCACGCCCACCAAAAGCAAATATCCCGGCACCGCGTCCTTGAGCAGATGGGAGACCTCCTTTTTCAGGTCCCTGCTGCGGAAAGCAGGCAAGGCCGTCTCCTCTCTTCCCCGTCCCAGACATGAAAGGCGCCCCAGAATAGAGCCGGGCCTGCCGTTTTGATCCCGATTGCACTTGCCCCAGACATGGACCCAGCGGTTTTGCCGCCTGCCCGTGCCGGACCGATAGCTGAAATCGAAAGCATCCCGCTCCCCACTCAGCAAGGCGGCAAAAAGCTCCGAAAAACGCTCGCCGTCCCGGGGGTCCATCCTGCGGCGCCAGTCTTCCAGCGTGCATACCGTATCCTCCAGGCAAAAGAGCTCCCGCACCTCCAGGATATTTTCGGAAAAGCAGACCGTCTGTTCCCGGCAGTCTGCAAAGAGGTAGTACTCCCCGGTGCTCTGCCCCAGCATATTCAAAAATTCACGGGATACCTTCCCGCCGTTGGGCGAAAATTCCTGCATATCCATCGCTCCGTTTTTATTTCTGAGGGCTATTTTACAAGATTGTTCAGCTTTTGACAAGCCATGAATTTCCGGAAATATACAGATTGCATCGACCCTTCCCGAAATAAAAAGGACAAAAACGACGCATTGCCGTTTTTGTCCTTTTTTGCGCCGCTCAGAACAGCGCGTTGAATTCCTCCACGATGGTGTCGCAGTCCTCATGCACCACCATCATCACATAGTTGCCGTTGGAGACCACCCGGCTGGAATTGGTCCAAAGCTCCGTGGGGCCGGGGTACCAGGCGCCGGTTTCGGCCATGTAGTCAATACGGCTTTGGAAGATGTCCTTGACCGTGTCCACATCCGCGCTGTTGGTCACCTCCACCAGGCAGAACTCGCCGTTGTTCATGCTCATCATGGTGCCCATGATGAGGCACTGCTTCGTATCAATGTCGCCCATGCCGGGATAGTAGGTCTCCAGCACGTCGCCGGTGAACTCCTGCAGCGTCTGGAAGGTGTGCGATGCGATGGTGGCGTCATAGAAGGCCTTCAGGTCCACAGACGTGTCCGCGGGTTTCTCCTCCGGCTTTTCTGCGGGCTTCTCCGCCGGCTTCTCCTGGGCCTTCCAGTTGCAGCGCACGATGCAGGTGCGGCTCTCGGTACCGCTGGTCACGGTGATGATGGCCGTACCCGGCGCCACAGCGGTGACGGTGCCGTTCTCCGCCACAGTGGCCACCTTCGGGTCAGAGCTCACGAACGTGCACTTGTCGGGGGCGCCGGTGGCCTTGAGCTGATATTTGCTGCCGGCGGAGGAGAGTGTGAAATCCGTCCGGCTCAGCTGCATGCCGGTCTCGGCGGCGGGCTGCTCCTGGGCGGGCTCCTCCGGGGTCTGCGGTGCATCCGCTTCCGCCTCCTGACCGTCGGTTTCGCCTTCGGTCTCCTGGTCATCGGTCTGGGCATCATCCACCGGCTCGGAGGGCATCTGCTCCGTCTCCCCATCCTGCACCTGCTGGGGCGGCTCGTTGGGCTCCTCTGTATTCGTCTCCCCGCCGCAGGCCGTCAGCGCCAGGGCCAGGGTCAGTGCCGCCAGCAATGCCAGCAGTCTTTTCTTCATGTTGTGTCCTCCTTCTCGCCGCCTTTGGCGGCTGTTTTGTTTTTGAGACGGAGGCACCGGCAAAAAAGTTCCAACGGATTTCTTCCTTTTTCCAATTTTTTCACCCCGGTTTTTTTACCGCAAAAGAGTGCCCGGCTCTCCTGAGCCGGGCACCGCGGTTCAATATTCATGTCACAAACCGGACATCCAGGGAATTTCCCTCTCCCTCTGCCCGCCACAGCCGCCAAGCCCCGCTGGAGATGAGATCCAGGCCCACATCATAGCGCCCCAGATAGGCAAGGCCCTCCGGCGTGTAGGCCGCAAGACAAAAGCTGTAATTGCGGCTTTGGTAAGCGGTCAGCACCAGCCGGTTCCCGTCGTAGATCAGATCCGTCTGCTCCAGATCGGCCTCCTGAAACAGGGGCTGCAGGTCTCCGGAAAAGGCCACGGCGGCCTCTCCCTCCTCCGACACGGTGACCAAGACAAACTGGTCGTCCTGCCGGTACGGCATCACCAGCCCCTCGTCCACACGTGCACCCGCAAGATACGCGCCTTCCGGGAAATCCGCCGGCCCGAAGGGCAGCGCCGCCTGAGAGACGATGTCTCCGCTTTGGGCGTCCAGCACCCACAGCGTGGTCTCCTCCCCCGTCTGGGCCACATAGTAGATCCATGTGCCATCCTCGCTGGTGCCCAGCCAGGAGCTCTCCACCCCCGGCGACGGGCACACCGTGCGGATCTGGGCCCCGTCCATACTGACTACCGTCAGACCATCCACGTCCTCGAAGTCATCCCCTGTATAGGGGGTCTGGTGGATGGGCAGGAAGTAGAGCCCCTGCTCCACGGCGCTCTGAGAAAAGTCCAGCGTCACCGCCGGGTCGGAGGGCGCCAGGGTGAAATAGATGCCCTGCTCCGTCGCCACGGAAGCCGCATCCAGATCCCACTCCGCGCTCACGTTTGCCATGTAGATACTGCCGTCCGTATTCTTGCCCAGCTGCACATCTACCATCAAATCCTCCGGCACGGGGATGTGAAACACCTGGCGCAGGGCGTCCTGGGCCATCATTTCCAGACTGTCATTTCCGTCCAGCAGCGTATAGGTGCCGCCGGACAGGAAATCAATGCTCCCCACAAAGATGGGAAACTCTTCGTAGTAGTCCTGCATGCGCACGGTTTCCCAATAATCCTCCGTCCCGGCAGGGCAGTTTGCCGCCACCGCCTCCAGCAGTGTGGTCAACCCATGGCGGTCCGGCTCCTCCTCACTGTCTTCTCCGTACCAGTTGCTGTTGAAGAGGCTCACATACATGCCGCCATCATACCACTCCGAAGATAGGGGGTGTTCATTCCAATAGCGGGTAAACTCCGTCTGTACTGCCGGCTCCTTCCCAGGCACACAGCGGACAGTCCAGAACAGCCGCTCCAGAAGCGACGCCTCCAGTGTCACCTCCGTCCCCTCCACGGCGGAGACATCCCCGGCCACGGTGGTCACCTGGATGTCCACTTGGTCCTTTTGAGCGTTTACCGAAGCATGGGCCCAGGCAAGACCGCCGCAGGCAGCGGCCAGCAGCACCAGCAAAATGCCAAGCCGAACACGCATGAGGCCACCTCCTCTCTCACTCTTCTCCGGTCAGACTGTTCAGCGCCTGGCTGACCCGGTCCGCCCGGTAGTGGTATGTCTCCTTCACGTAGGTCATCAGATCCTTGCCCTGCTCCTCCAGGGCCTCCATGGACGTGTCCCCCACGATCTTCCCCTGGCGGATGAGCACCGCCCGGCCAATGAAGTTTTGTACCTCCTCCAAAAGGTGGGTGGAGAGGATCACCGTCTCCCGGGGCTCCAGGATGCCCAGCAGCACCTTGTAAAAGTCCTCCCGGTTGAAGACATCGTTTCCGGCAAAGGGCTCATCCATCAAAATGTAGTCCGCTCCCTGGCTCAGGGCCAGGATCACCTCAAACTGATTTTTCTGTCCGGTGGAGAAATGCTGGATGCAGCGTCCGGAGGGCAGCTCGAAAAACTCCATGAGGGCCCGGAACCGCTCTCCACGGAACGCGGGAAAATGGGTCTCATAAAATTGCCGGTGATCCGACGCCGTGAGGCCCGGAAAAAACGAGTGCTCGCAGGTGGCAAAGGACAGGCGGTGAATATTTTTCCCGGTAATAGGCTCTCCGTCCAGCGTCACGGTTCCCTTGTAGCTCAAAAGCCCCAGCAGACACTTGAGAAGCGTGGTTTT
>CAUWEK010000026.1:0-16983 GCA_963557435.1 uncultured Dysosmobacter sp. | reverse complement strand
ACCACACTTTCGTGTGGTGTTTTTGCTGTGCATCTTTTTTATCAACACATTTTGGTGGACCTAATCGGGATCGAACCGACGACCTTACGGATGCGAACCGTACGCTCTCCCAGCTGAGCTATAGGCCCAAATGTTCAAATTGCCACAAAAACATGCCGCCACTGCTCAACGGCAAAAAACATTATACCATAAATTCCAGGATTGTAAAGACTGATTTTTTCGGAAAAACAAAAATTTTCAGTTGCCAATTAGAGAATGATATAGTAAAATAGACAGGCTATCAGATAGTCCTCCGCAAGCAGCTGCGGAGCCGGTCTCGCGCAATGGATGCCCGTGAACCATGTCAGGCGGGGAACCGAGCAGCATTAAGCGGGATGTTCCATGTGCCGCGAGGGTGCCGGTTCCGCAGCTGCATACGGAGGACTTTATTTTTTGAGACGGGAGGTGCTGCATGTATCAGGCTTTGTATCGGAAATGGCGCCCAAAGACATTTTCCGATGTGATCGGCCAGTCCCATATCACCCAGACTCTGCAAAAGCAGGTGGCCGAGGGAAGAACCTCTCATGCGTACCTGTTCACCGGCACCCGGGGCACCGGCAAGACCACCTGTGCCAAGATCCTGGCCAAGGCGGTCAACTGCGAGCACCCCGTGAACGGTGATCCCTGCAACTGCTGCGCCAGCTGTCTGGGCATCGAAAACGGCAGTTTTTTGGACGTGCTGGAGCTGGACGCTGCGTCCAACAACGGCGTCGATCAGGTGCGCGCGCTGCGGGATGAGGCCATCTACTCTCCCGCCAATGTGAAAAAGCGGGTCTATATTGTCGATGAGGTCCATATGCTCTCCACGGCCGCGTTCAACGCGCTTTTGAAGATCCTGGAAGAGCCCCCGGCCCATCTGATGTTTATCCTGGCTACCACGGAGCTGCATAAGGTGCCCGCCACCATCCTCTCCCGGTGCCAGCGGTTTTCCTTCAAGCGCATTACCCCCCAGGACATTGCCGCACGGCTTTCCTACGTGGCGTCCCAGGAGGGCATCGACCTGACGGAGGACGGCGCGGAGCTGCTCAGCCGTCTGGCGGACGGAGCCCTGCGGGACGGACTTTCCCTTCTGGACCAATGTGCCGCTGCCGGCGGCCGGGTGGACAGTGCCGCCGTACTGGAGGTGCTGGGACTGGCCGGCAATCTGCAGACCGCCCAGCTGATGGAGTGTGTGCTGCGGCGGGACGCCCAGGGGGCGCTGCTGCTTTTGAACCAGCTCTATGCCGGAGGCAAGGACGTGGGAGCCATCCTCTCGGAGCTTTCCATCCTGGTGCGGGACCTGCTGCTGCGGCGGACGGCCCCCGAGGGCGGCGCTGCGCTGCTCTCCGGTGGATTTGACTCTGCCACGCTGGACCGGCTGGGGAAAAACGTGCCCGCCGGGCGGCTCATCTATCTGGCCTCCACCGTGCAGAAGGCGGCGGCAGACCTCTATTACAGCGCAAACCGGCGCACGGACGCGGAGCTTTGTCTGCTGCGGCTGTGCGACGAGTCCCTCTGCGGCGACCTGACGGCGCTGGAGGCGCGGGTACTGCGTTTGGAGGAGGCGGTGCAGCGGGGGAAGGTCCTGCGCTCCGCCGGCGGTCAGACGGAGCCGATACCCCAGCAGTCCCAGCCCCGGAAGGAGATGCAGAAGCCGGCAGAACCGTCGCCGGCTGCGGAGGAGGAGCGGCCGCCCCTTCCCGAGGAACCGCCGCTTCCCGAGGAGCCCGGCGTCCGGGTATTCGATATTCCGGAGGAGGCGCCGGAGCCCCGGCGGGCTGCAAAAGCGGCACCGTCCAGGCCGGCTGACAGTGTGCCCCAGGCTCCGGCCGAAAGCGGGAAGCCGGGACAGCCCCGCCTTTCCGGCACCGACGGTGCATGGTGGCGTACCCTGGCAGAGGTGTGCAAGGGCAGGCTCTCTCCCATGTATCGGGCCTTTTTGGATATGTGTACCGGCGCTTTGGAAGGGGGCACCCTGACCGTTTACGCCCCGGACGACATCACCCTGGGCCGCCTGGACAATGACCGGGTGCGGGGTGTGCTTACAGAGGAGGCGTCGAATGCGGTGGGCGGAGCCGTGCGGCTTATGTTCCATGTGGGAGCGCCGCCCCAGGCGTCTCCCCGGGAAAATTTGCAGAACCTGCTGAAATTCAGCAGTCAGTTCGATAATATTCAAATCAAGTAACACGAATCGTCAGTAAAAGGAGTAATCACTATGGGATACAGTGCACGCCGTGGATTCAGCAACGGCAGTATGCGCCCCACCGGCGCCCAGCGTCAGGCGGAGATGCAGCAGAAGATCCAGCAGATGCAGGAGCAGATGACCGCTGCGCAGGAGGCCGTGGAGGCCCAGGTCTTTACCGCCAGCGTGGGCGGCGGTGTCGTGGAGGCCAAGGTCAACGGCAAGAAGGAAGTGCAGTCCATTTCCATCAAGCCCGAGGCGGTGGACCCCGAGGATGTGGAGATGCTGCAGGATCTGGTGGTCTCTGCCGTTAATGAGGCGCTGCGCCAGGCAGACGAGGCCATGGAAAAGAGCATCTCCGGCGTGACCGGCGGGCTCAACCTGGGCGCGTTTGGACTTTGAGAAGGAGCCGGCATCAGCCGGTAAAAAAGGAGCGGGGCCGCAGGCTCCGCTCTTTTTGGAAGGAGGTCCTATGAAACAACGAATCCTGGCGGCGGCGCTGGCCTGCCTGCTGCTGGCAGGCTGCGCCCAGACACCGACGTACACGGCAGAAGAAGCGGCGAGCGGGCCGGTGGTGGCCTATGTGCCCCTGGATGACCGGCCGGACAATGTGGAGCGTGTGGAGTATCTGGCGTGGTCTTTGGGCTATGACTTGCAGATGCCCCAGGCGGACGATTACCGCACCCGCCTGCAGGGACAGCCCCTCAATGAAAACGGCACCCAGTACGGGGACCGGGCCGACCTCTACGAGTGGGTGCTGGCTCAGGAGGAGAGCGGCTGTGACCGGTATATCCTGTCCATGGATCAGCTGCTCTCCGGTGGACTGGTCAACTCCCGCTCCATGTGGGAACACGAGGCGGTGACCCTCTCGGATGGGACTACCCTTACTGAGCCGGAATTGCTCTCGTCCTTGCTGGAGACTCTGGCCCGGGATGAGAACAACCAAGTGTGGCTGCTGGACAGCGTCATGCGGCTGGCGCCCACCGTGGGCTACGACCACTGGGATCTGGACGGTTACAACGCCCTGCGCTCCTACGGCATGGCGGGAAGGCCCGTGCTGGAGGGAGAGGCGCTGACGGTGGAGAACATCGAAGCGGATTACCGCCTGGGAAGCGACGGTACGGAGCTGTCTCTGGGTGAGTTCAGCCTGGAGGAGTGGGAAGTGGAGGAATACCTCAGCGCCCGCAGCCGCAAGCTGGAGCTTGCCGGACAGATGATGGACACCGTGACAGGCAGCGGCTACGAGAATTTCCGGGTGCTGATCGGCATTGATGACTCCTCTGAAGAGGACAGCATCCAGAAAAACGAGATCGCCTACCTGCGCAGTTTGCTGCGCCCAGGGGATGCGCTGCTTTCCGGTGTGGACGATCTGGCCTTCAAGGCGGTCACCCGGCTCTATCTGGACGAGCAGGACTGGGATGGGGCCACTGCCACCGTTCGCTACTACGGCGGAACGGAGGATCAGCCCGCCTGCGAGTACGACTATAAGCCTTTGACGGAGATCATGGCCGAGCACTTCGACTTTTTTGACTTGCAGGAATCCTCCGACGGAGAAATGCAGATCCTGGTGCTGACCCAGCCTCTGGACGAGGCGGCGGCACAAAACTACTGCAATTTGCTGACGGCGGACCTGCGCCAGTGCCAGCTCCAGGGACAGCCGGTGATCGTGATCGACGCGAGCAACGGCCGCTACGGTACGCAGTTTCACGAAATGCTCACCGAGCAAACGGAGCTGGGCGGCCTTTTGAGCTACGCGGGCTTTCTGGACATGGCCATCGTCACCGGCACCGCTCTGAGCCACGGTGTGGCCCGTTACGCCCGGCTGGAGGCCGGGACACCGTCCGACGCGGAGAACCGGGCCTTTGCCAGGACCCTGGCCGACAGCATCCTCAAGGACTTTTGCTACAAGAACATCGTCCGGGACAAGCTGCTCACCTATATCCGGAGCGACCTGGGCGCCAACCCCGACAACTTCTGGCAGCCGGAGACGGACCGCAATGCCATCCGGCAGATGCTGGAGCGGGAGATGGAGGAGTGCACCAAGCCGGTGATCCGCAACCTGGAGTCCAGCAATATGGCGGTTGTACCGCATCCGGCTCCCACAGGAGACCGGATCGGCTGGGGCAGCGTGCTGCTGGGCAACTACCGCTTCCCCTGGGACCGGGCCTTTGAGATCGGTATGGACATCGAGCTGGGGGCGTTCACCTCTCAGCACAAGGGCATCTATGAGCAGTATAGTTCGTAAAAAATAAAAAGGCAGAGGCCGCTTTTGCGGCCTCTGCCTTTTTGGTGTTTTAAGAAGATCAGAGCTGCTTGACCGTGTAGTACACAGCCAGGGCAAATACGATCAGGCCCAGGCCCCACATGGCGTAGTAAGCGGCGGTGGTGCTGATGAGCGCAATGACCATGGCCACTGCGGACAGGGCGCAGGCCACATATACAGGCAGCACATCCGCTGTGGCAGGCAGTACCCGCAAAGAGCCCAGCATACCGCCCTTTTGATCGGCACGGCGGGCCAGGAGGGCAAGAACGGCCAGCACCAGGATATACGCCACGGCGATCACCCGCACGTACACACCCAGGTACATATTGGAAAGCTCCTTGCGGCACACCCACAAGACCACCAGGCTCAATCCCAGGATGGTCAGGGCATAGGCGCACTCCCGGTCATAGAGCTGCCAGAGGATGCCCAGCAGCATGACCAGAAAGACGACGACAGTCAAAAGTGAGAGTGCCGGCGCGTTGAACAGGCGGATCAGGCCGGAGGCCACGCCCAGGAAAGCACCTGCGCCGGCAATATACCAGGCGATGGTGCGCTTTTTCCGGTCTTTCCGCCAGGCAATCGCCATGGCCAGACCGACCAGGAACACAACGCCGCCTGCAGCGGCCAGATACACAAGATAGTCAAACCAGGCGATCATCTGCACCGCAGTGCCGGTGACATAAAAGCGGCGAATGATCAGCAGGTACAGCTCCGCGACCAGGCCGGCCAGAAACAGCTTCATGGCGCCGTTCATGGTTTCCGAACCCTTGACCGGCTTGGACTGATTGTTTGGATTCTTTGGCATATCAATGACGACCTCCAACGGGTTCATTTCGGAATTTTGTCCATCGAAAATAGGACTGATAGTGACATTCTTAAATAGTATAGCAGATTGTTTGACCTTTTGCAAGGGTAACCTGGAGGGGGCGGGTCTCTCTGAATTTTTGTTGAGATGCTGCCGTGCCCGTGTTATACTATATCTATTATGTAAAAATCCTGAAGAAATACGAGGAAATTCTCTATGAAGCGGATTGCTGCACTATTTTTGGCCCTCGGCCTGGTCCTGGCCGCAGGCTGTGCGGAAAAAGAGCAGGACGAGCCGGAGCAGCGGGAAGTGTTTGCCATGGACACCGCCATGGTGCTGACTGTTTACGGTGAAGACGCGTCCAGAGCTGCCAATGCGGCGGAAGAGGAGATCTACCGGCTGGACAGCCTGCTCTCCCGCACCAATGAGGCCAGCAAGGTGAGCCTGCTCAACAGCGCCGAGGGAAAGATGGTCCCTGTGGGCGTGGAGATCTGCGATCTGATCCAGAAGGCCGGCACCTATACGGATCTGACCGGCGGGGCCTTCGACATTACCATCGCTCCGGTGGTATCCGCCTGGGGATTCACCACGGACCACTATCAGGTGCCTGCGCAGGAAGAGCTGGAGGAGCTTTTGACCTATGTGGGCATGGAACATGTACATCTGTTCGGAAAGTCCAGCGCATCGTCCGGCTATGAAAATGCCAGCCTGGACCCCGGCACGCAGATCGATCTGGGGGGTATCGCCAAGGGCTATGCCTCCGACCGCCTTGCAGATATTTTCCGGGAGCATGAGATCCCCAGGGCCCTGGTCTCTCTGGGAGGCAATGTGCTGGCCTGGGGCAGCAAGGCCGACGGCTCTGCCTGGCGTGTGGGCATTCAGGACCCCGCTGCGCCTTCCGATCCGGATGCCTATGTGGGCATCCTCCAGCTGACGGATGCCTTCGCGGTCACCTCCGGCAGCTATGAGCGGTTTTTTGAACAGGACGGTACCATCTACCACCACATCATCAATCCTGCCACGGGTTACCCCGCCGAGAGCGGCCTGGTATCCGTGACGGTGGTGGCAGACGACCAGGCGGGCAACGGCACCATGTGCGATGCCCTCTCCACGGCCCTGTTTGTGATGGGACGGGACGAGGCCCTGGACTTCTGGCGCTCCGGCGCATGCGATTTTGAAATGATCCTGGTGGGCGAGGATGGACTGGTGACGGTCACGGCCGGTCTGGAGGACTGCTTCCAGGCGGCTGAGGGAGGCGGTTATACCTATGAAGTCGTTTCCTGAGCTGCGGCCCCGCTGGCCTGACGCGGTGGTGGCGGCTGCGGTGGTACTGCTGGCGGCGGCCTGCGCGTGGATGATCTGGCGGGGTGCGGGACAAAGCGGAGCACTGGAGGCGGTGGTTTCCGTGGATGGCACGGAGGAGTTTGCCGTCTCTTTGGAGGGACTCAGCCGCACTGAACATACCGTCAGCGCCAACGGCTACACGCTGAAGATCGTCCTCACGGACACGGAGGTATGGGTGGAGGAGTCGGACTGTCCCACCCAGGACTGTGTCCACACGGGGCACATCTCCCGCAGCGGCCAGAGCATCGTCTGCCTTCCGGCACGGGTCACGGTCCGCCTTTTGGGCGGCAGCGGAGAGGCGGACGTAGATGCGGTGATCGGATAGGAGGCACGTCATGAAACTGACCACAAGGCAGCTGACCCTCTGCGGCGTGCTGACGACCCTGGCGCTGGCTCTGTCCGTGGCGGAGAACCAGCTTCCCCTGACGCTGGCCATCCCCATTCCCGGCATCAAGCTGGGGCTTGCCAACATCGTGACCGTCTTTGCCCTCTATGCACTGGGGCCGGCCCAGGCAATTTTGATCCTGCTGGCCCGGTGCACCCTGGGCGCGCTCTTTGCCGGAAACATGAACGCCCTGCTGTTTTCGCTCATGGGCGGACTGGCGGCCATGGGCATGATGATCCTGCTCTCCCGCCTGCGGGCACTGTCGGTTTACGGCGTATCCATCGGCGGCGCCGCGGCCCACAACTGCGGGCAGGTGGCGGCGGCGGTGCTGTCTCTGGGCAATACCGCGCCGCTGTACTATCTGCCGGTTTTGCTGGGGGTATCCCTGCTGACCGGCGCGTTTACCGGCCTGGTCGCCGCGTGCCTGTTCCGCGCCCTGGAGCGCACGGGAGCTGTGAGGAGGGGTTGAGTTGGAGCGAAACAACGACAAAAAGGACCAGATCATCCTGCAGCAGCTGGAACTGATCCGATCCATGACCGAGCGGGACCTCCGGCGGATGGGCACGGATTTCTGGGGCCAGCCGCAGGTGCCTGCATCAGAACAAAAAAAGACTTCCGAAAAAGCGCCTTCACAGGCGGGCGGAGCTGCGGCCCAGACGAGGGAATCGCCAAAGGAGGAGGCGTCCCCGCCGGAGCGGATCGAGGATCTTCTGGCGGAGCTGGATGGCTATATCGGGCTGGAGGCTGTGAAAAAAGAAGTGCGGAGCCTGGTGAACCTGGTGCGGGTCCACCAGATGCGCAGGGAAAACCAGCTGCCGGTGTCGGAGCTGAGCCTGCACATGGTGTTTTCCGGAAATCCCGGGACCGGCAAGACCACCGTAGCCCGGCTCATGGCCCGCATTTACCACAGCCTGGGGATCTTATCCAAAGGACAGCTGGTGGAGGTGGACCGCAGCGGTCTGGTAGCGGGCTATGTGGGCCAGACGGCCCTGAAAACCGCCAAGGCCGTTGAGCGGGCGCTGGGCGGCGTGCTGTTCATTGACGAGGCCTATGCCCTGCGGGGGAGCGGAGACAACGACTTCGGCCAGGAGGCCATCGACACCGTTCTCAAGGCCATGGAGGACCACCGGGATGACCTGGTGGTGATCGTGGCGGGGTATGACGAGCTGATGGAGGAATTCATCCATTCCAATCCGGGGCTGGAGTCCAGATTCAACCGCTTTTTGCACTTTGCGGACTATTCCACCCAGGAGCTGGTGGAGATCTTCCGGGGGCTTTGCAAGAAGGGATGCTATACGCTGGATGACGAGGCGGAGGCACTGGTGCGCCGGCTGATCCTGCGGGAGAACCGGAGCAGCAGCGCCTTCGGCAATGCCCGGGGCGTGCGGAATATTTTTGAGAAGGTCCTGGTCTGCCAGGCCAACCGCCTGGCGTCCATGGAGCATGCGGACCGGCAGGCGCTGATGGCAATTTTGCCGGAGGATGTGCGCACCGCCGCGCATGAGAGCGGAGCGGACCTGGAAGCCCTGCCCACAGAGCCGACTCCCTGACCATAAACGTAAAAAAATGCGCCGCTGTAAAACAGCGGCGCGTTTTTCAGGGGGGCGGGCAGCCGTGGGATCCGTGACCCTGTCAAATCACGGGAGCTGCCCCTTGTCAAAAGGTATCCGGCATGTGGGGGCGGTATCCCAAAGATGCCGGTGGGAGAAGAATTCCCCTTGCCTTTTCTTTACGGATACTGTACCATAAAATCAGATATTCGAGAATGTCTGGTTTTTCATGACGGACATGCAGTACCGACATGGGAAGACCTGCCGGTCTGCGGCGGTGGAGGAGGCTTGAACATGAATATTCGCAAGTACGAGGCGTTTGTGCGGGCCGTGGAGCTGGGAAGCCTTTCCAAGGCCGCCGAGGAGCTGGGCTACACCCAGTCGGGCATCAGCCACATGATGCAGTCCCTGGAGGATGAGGTGGGCTTTCCCCTGATGGTACGCACGTCCGCAGGTATCCTGCCCAACACGGAGGGCGAGATGCTGCTGCCCATCATCCGCCAGCTGCTGCGGACCAACGAGTCATTGGAGCAGAACATCGCCAAGATCAAGGGGGCGGACATCGGCTGCATCCGCATCGCGGCGTACCCCAGTGTGGCCACCTACTGGCTGCCCGGGATCATTGCGCTGTTCCAAAAAGATTATCCCAATGTGGAGATCCAGATCATCGAGGGCGGTACGGATATCATCGAGGGAGCCATGAACCGCCGGGAGGCGGACCTTTGCCTGTATGCCGGCGGCGAGGGGCGCAACTACGAATGGCTGCCGCTGTGCCGGGACCGGATGCTGGCCCTGGTGCCGCCGGAGCATCCGCTGGCAAAGAGCGGCCGGCTGCCCCTGGAGGCGTTTTTGCATGAGCCGTTCATCATGCCCATGCCGGGCTACGACGGTGAGGTACACGATATCCTCGAGCAGCTGCCCCACCAGCCGGAGATCCGGTTTTCCGCGTGCAGTGACTACGCCATCATCTCCATGGTGGCCAAAGGGCTGGGCGTATCCATTCTCTCGGATCTGCTGCTGCGAAACTATCCCAATGACGCCGTGGCGCTGCCCATGGATCCGCCTCAGGAGCGGATGCTGGGCATGGGCGTGCCCCAGATGAAGGCCGCATCCCCCATGACCCGGAATTTCATGCGCTATGTGCAGGACTATGTCCACGCGCAGGTGCAGGAGGGAGAACACTGAAAACTGCGCCCCGGATGTTGATACATCCGGGGCGCAGTTTTATAAAAAGCCCCGCCGCTGATGCGGCGGGGCTTTCCTTTACTTGCGCAGAAGATTGGAAGAGCGCTTTTTGCCATAGGCGCAGATGGCGACCACATAAGCAACGGCAGCCACAACGCCGATGATGTAGGCATAGGTCCAGGGGATGTTGAAGCCGATCTTGGCGTTGGCAATATACGTTACAGTGATGAACGCATAGAAGGCACCGGGGATCAGGGGGACCCACACGAATTTGCCCTTGCCGTTTTCAAACATCCAGATGGAGATGGCCAGGAACGCGAACAGAGACAGGGTCTGGTTGGACCAGGCGAAATAGCGCCACAGCACGTTGAAGCCGTTGGCGTCCATCTTGGCGTACACCAGGATCACGGCCACCAGGGCGAAGATGATGGCGGAGAGGGTCAGACGCTTGCTGTTGGTGCTCTGGTCGATGTGCAAAGACTCGGAAATGGTCAGGCGCAGGCCGCGCAGAGCCGTATCACCGGAGGTGATGGGCAGCACGATGATGCCCACCAGAGCGATGACGCCGCCCACATCTCCCAAAATGTCGCGGCAGACAGCACCCACGGTACCGGTGGCACCGGCGTTGGCAGCCTGGATGCCCAGGTTGTAGATACCCATGGCGGCAGCGGCCCAGACCATGGCGATGAAGCCTTCCAGGATCATCATGTTGTAGAAGGTCATGCGGCCCTGCTTCTCGCTCTTCATGGTGCGGGAAATGATGGCGGTCTGGGTGGAGTGGAAGCCGGAGAGGATGCCGCAGGCCACCGTCACAAAGAACACAGGCAGGAAATGGCCGGAGGCGAAATACTCACCATAGCTGAAGGGAACATCCACGCCGTCCACGGTCTGGAAGGCCTGGAAGGCAACGCCCTGCCAGTCGTCCCAGATGTTCAGCAGGGGATAGTCATGGACAAACAGGCCGATGAACACGCCGATGGCGGAGAACATCAAAATGGCGCCGAAGATGGGATAGATGCGGCCGATGATGGCGTCGATGGGGAACACAGTGGCGATCAGGTAGTAGACAAAGATGGCACCGTAGATGATCCAGGTGGTGGGATCATTGGCCAGGCCGGAGAAGCCGAACACCTGGGTGGCGGCGATGTCGCCGGGGGTGTAGATGAACACGGCGCCCACCAGCAGCAAAAGCAGGCAGACGAACACGTTGTACACCTTGTAGATCACACCGTTGGAATACTTGCGGATCATGGAGGACATCTGAGTGCCGCCGTCACGCAGGCAGATCATGCCGGAGAAATAGTCGTGCATGGCGCCGCCGATGACGTTGCCGATGGGGATGGTGATGAACGCGATGGGCCCGAAGAGGATGCCCTGGATAGGCCCGAAGATGGGGCCGGTACCTGCGATGTTCAGCAGGTTGATGAGGCTGTTTTTCCAGCCCCGCATGGGGACGAAGTCCACGCCGTCCTGCTTGGAGTAGGCAGGCGTTTCCCGGTCGTCGGGTCCGAAGACCTTTTCGCAGAACTTGCCGTAGATGGCGGCGCCCACGAACAAAATCACGAGACCCAAAATGAATGTTGCCATTGACACACACACTCCTTTTTTTGACCCGAAGGTCAATCTCTGTATCATAAGATAGCAGATTTTATGCAGAGCGGCTGTTAAAGAATCATTCATATAAGTTTTGGTTTCGATAAAAATACACTTTACGGTATAAAAATTTTGTTAATTTCCATAAAGAAGCGTCCGCCTCCCCTGGGAAGCGGACGCTTTTGAGGTAAACGATTTAGTCGCCCTCGGCCATACGGTAACCCACGCCCACCTCGGTGAAGAGATAGCGGGGCTCGGCGGGATTTTCCTCGATCTTGCGGCGGATGTTGGCCATATTGACCCGGAGGATCTGGTTATCGCCGCTGGCCCGGGGGCCCCAGAGTTCCTTGATAATGAAATCGTAGGTCAGGACCTTGCCGGCGTACTTGGCCAGCAGGGCGACGATGCGGAATTCGCTGAGGGTGAGCCGGACGTTCTGCCCCCGTACCAGCGCCTGGTGCTTGTTGAAATCCACCACCAGGTCTCCCACGGTGTACGTTCCCCGCTGGGCGATCTCGTCATTGCCGGAGGAGGTGCGGGTATGCCGGATAGCCGTACGCACCCGGGCCAGCAGCTCGTCCGTGCCGAAGGGCTTGGTCAGATAATCATCGGCCCCCAGGTCCAGGGCGCTGACCTTGTCCCGTTCGTGGGAGCGGGCCGACACCACTACCACTGGCAGGCTGGACCAACTGCGCAGACTGCGCAGGATCTCCATGCCGTCCATATCCGGCAATCCCAGGTCCAGAATGATCAGATCCGGGCAGTGAGAGGAGATCATGGACAAAGCCTCCTCTCCCGTGCGGGCCTGCATGGCTTCGTAGCCGTTGGTATTGAGTACGGCGGAAATGAAGTGAGAGATGTTTTTCTCATCTTCCACCACCAGGATCTTTTCCCGAATATTCATAAGAGGATACCTCCTTTTTTACAGTGGCAGCCGGAAGGTAAATTCCGCGCCCCGGTCCAGATTCCGCGCATCCATGCTGCCTCCGTGGGCGCGCACGATGGCAAGGCACACGGAAAGGCCCAGTCCCATATTCCGCTTTCCGTCGCCGGAGGGTGTCTCGCTGTGTTTGAGCGTTCCGTCAAACAGCCGGGGCAGCACGTCGGGCGAGATGCCCTGGCCGTCATCCGACACGGAAAAGCGGGCCCATCCATCCTCCCGCTGCACGGAGACCACGATCCGGGAGAGGGTCTTCCCGTGCAGCACGGCGTTTTCCAGCAGATTGGACAGCACCTGCTCGATGAGGATCGGGTCCATGGGGACCATTAAAAGCTCCCGGGGAGCACGGACCTCCACCAGGACCTGTGGATACCGTTTGCGGAATTTCCGCACCGCTTCGCCCAGGACCTCCTCCGCGGCCTCCGGCTCTTTTTTGATATTGGCCTGGTCGCTTCCGATGCGGGTGATGGAAAGCAGGTTCTCCACCACCTGAATGAGCCACTGGGCATCACTGCGCACATCCTCCAAAAGCTCCTTCTGCTCCGACGGGGGCAGAGTGGGGTGATCCAAAATGGTGGAGGTGGCGCCCACGATGGACGTCAGCGGCGTGCGAATATCGTGGGAGACGGAACGCAGCAGGTTGGCCCGCATCTTCTCCTTTTCGTTTTCCATGCGCAGCTTCTCCTGCTGCTTGGCCTGGGTGGTCAGGGTGCTGGTGATGATGGAGACCATGAAAAAGGCCAGGAAACTGAGCGGATATCCGGAGAGCGTAAAGTTCAAGGAAAGATATGGATAGGTGAAGATATAGTTCACACAGATGACACCCAGCAATGAGGCCACCAGACCGAAGAGGTAGCCGGAGGTGAAGCGGGAGATCAAAAGCACGGCCAGGATGAAGACCGGCGTGGCGAATCCATCGCTGCTTTCAGCCAGACGGAAAAAGGAACAGCACTCCACCGCACAAAAGAAAATGGCGATGGACAGCAGAAGGTCCCGCAGGGAAAAAGGAAAGAGCTGGGAGAGTTTTTTCTTTTGAGACAATGCAACGGCTCCTTCACAAAATACTTCAGGATAATTATACCAGACGGAATGTTAAGATTCCGCTAAGAAAAAACAAACAGAAAAAATTTGTCTTCAACGTGCACGGCTCCGTGCACGTTTTTCTGTTTGGGAACCCCCGGGTGAAAGGGGGAGAGAACATGCGGGAAAACACGTCCGCGGCAAGCAGACAGGGAAAGTTTTGCAGGGCGTACCTGCGCACCATGAACCCCGAGCTGGCGGCCCGGGAATCGGGCAGTGGGGACGGCTTCGCCCTGCTGGAGACGGAACGGGTGCAGCGGCGCCTGGAGCGGATGCGGGAGGCCGCCGCCGGCCAGCTGCGGCGGGAGGACGTGCTGCGGCATCTGGCGCAGCTGGCTTTCGGACGATCCGCCGACGGGGTGCGGCTGGCCCTGCAGGGCCGGGAGGCGGATCTGGATGAGATGGATCTTTCCGCGGTGGCGGAGATCCGGGTGACGGACAAGGGCGGCGTGGAGCTGAAGTTCCTGGACCGGGTGCGGGCACTGGAGGCCCTGTACACCCTGCTGGAGGGGGACGGTGCCCAGGGCAGCGCCCGGGAGCTTTATCAGGCGCTGACGGAGGCGTCCGGCGCGGGAGAAGGGAGCTGGGAGCACGGCTGAGGTACTGCATTTTTCTCCCAAGCAGCGCAGGGTGCTTACCTGGTGGTGCCAGCGGGATGCGCCGTGGGAGGCGGTCATCTGCGACGGCGCAGTCCGCAGCGGAAAGACCTTTTCCATGGGGCTCTCCTTTTTCCTTTGGGCACAGGCCTGCTTTGACGGGCGGCAGTTCGGGCTTTGCGGCAAGACCATCACTTCTTTGCGGCGGAATCTCCTGACCGAGCTTTTGCCCTGCCTGCGGCAGCTGGGATTTTCCTGTAGAGAGAAGCGGTCGGAGAATTTGCTGGTGGTCCGCTTCGCCGGGCACGAAAACCGCTTTTTGCTCTTCGGCGGAAAGGATGAATCCAGCGCGGCCCTCATTCAGGGAAGCACCCTGGCCGGCGTGCTGCTGGATGAGGCGGCGCTCATGCCCCGTTCCTTTGTGGAGCAGGCCTGTGCCCGGTGCAGTGTGCCCGGCAGCCGGCTGTGGTTCAACTGCAACCCCGAGGGGCCCCAGCACTGGTTTTACCGGGAGTGGATCCTGAAAGCGGATCAGCACCGGGCGCTGTATCTCCATTTTACCATGGAGGACAACCCCGCCCTCACGCCGCGCATCCGCCAGCGCTATCGACGGGCCTACTCCGGCATCTTCTACCGCCGGTTCGTGCTGGGGGAGTGGACGGCGGCGCAGGGGCTGGTCTACGACTTTTTTGACCGGCGCACCGATGCGCCGCCCGCGCCGCCGGGCCCCTTTGACCGATGGCGGGTGTCCGTGGACTACGGGACGGCCAATCCCGCTTCCTTCGGCCTGTGGGGCTTCAAGGACGGCGTGTGGTACCGGGTGCGGGAGAAATACTTTGACTCCCGCAGGGCCGGATGGCAGAAGACCGACGCGGAATATGCCGACGACCTCAAAGACCTGACGGCGGGCATCCGGGTGGAGCGGGTGATCGTGGACCCGTCCGCCGCCAGCTTTATCGAGACGCTGCGCCGGGAGGGGTTCCCGGTGGTCCGGGCAGTGAACGACGTGGTGGACGGCATCCGGGTGACGGCGGACTTTCTCAAGCAGGGCAGGATCGTGCTGTGCCGGGAGTGTGAGGACTGCCTCAGGGAAATGGAGCTCTACTGCTGGGATGAAAAGCGGGGAAAGGACGCGCCCAAAAAGGAGAATGACCACGCTATGGACGACCTGCGTTATTTTGCCATGGATCTTGCGGGCCAGTCCGGCAGCGGCTTTGCGGCCACGTGGGTGGAGCGGGCTGTTTGAAAAGGAGGAGGGAATGGGTTTGAAATGGTTTAAAAAGCAGGAGGCCGCGGCACCGGTCCAACTGCGCAGCGGGGCGCAGCACCCCTTCAGTGTGCTGGGGGACTATGTGCCGCTGCAGGGCGCCGAGGACCGCCTCTACCGGGCGGTGCGGGAGGCGGTGCCCCTGGTGGACGCGGCCATCTACAAGCTGGTGCGCATGTGCGGCGGCGTGGACGCCCGCTGCGCCGACGCTGCCGCGGATGCGCAGCTGCGCCGCTTTTTCCACACGGTGCCCGCCGGGCGGGGGCAGTTCGGCATCAATGCCTTTCTGGACTGCTATCTGGACTCTCTTTTGACCTATGGAAAAGCCATCGGTGAGATCGTGCCGGAGGCAGGAGGACGGGATATCTCCGCGCTGGTATGCGGCAGGACCGATCTTCTGGAGATCCGGGAGGGGGAGCACCCGCTGGACTTTGTGATCTGTGGGCCCGACGAGGCGGGGCACATGCGTCCCTTGCCGGACCAGTCGCTGCTGCTGTTCACGCCGCTGCACCCGGAGGCGGCCAACCCCTACGGTGTGTCACTGCTGCGGTCCATGCCGTTTCTGGCGGACATCCTCATGAAGATCTACCACACCATCGGCGTCAACTGGGAGCGCTGCGGCAACGTGCGCTTTGCCGTCACCTGCCGCAGCGGAGAGGGGCAGGCTGCCGAGCGCAGCCGCCAGCTGGCCGAGGAGTGGTCCAGGGCCATGCAGGATACCAGAGGCGGCCGGGTACGGGACTTCGTGGCGGTGGGAGACGTGGACATCAAGGTCATTGGCGGAGACGCGCCTATTCTGGACAGTGAGGTGCCCGTGCGCCAGATCCTGGAGCAGATCGTGGCCAAGACCGGCATCCCCCCGTTCATGCTGGGACTGAGCTGGAGCTCCACCGAGCGCATGAGCAGCCAGCAGGCGGACCTCCTCACCACGGAGATCACCGCCATCCGCCGCTCGCTGACGCCGGCGCTGGAGCGGATCTGCCGGCTGTGGCTCAGAATGCACGGCTACACCTGCGGCTTTGAGGTGGTATGGGACGACATCAACCTCCAGGACGAGGTGGAGGAGGCCCGGGCGGCCCTCTACCGGGAACAGGCCCGGAAATTGCAGCTTACCAACGACGCGGCGGAGCGGGATGCCGGCACCGCCGGAGAATAAGCAAAGGAGTGAATCATGGACATTCGCAAGGAACAGACCACCGTGGAGCCGGGGACGCCGGATGCGCAGGACCTGGCGGAGATCAACCGCCTGGCAAAGACGCCCCTTGCGCCGGAGCAGGTATACACCTTCTCCGTGAGGCTTTGCGACAACGAGGTGGACCGGGATCTGGAGCGGTTCGATCCGGACGCCCTGGAGGAGCTGGGGCAGCTCTTCCTGGGCAAGAGCGGTGTATTTGACCATCAGTGGTCCGCTCAGGGACAGACGGCCCGCATTTACCGCACGGAGGTGATCCGGGAGCCGTCGGTGACCACGGAGGCGGGAGACGAATACCGCTGGCTCAAGGGCTGGGCGTATCTGCTGCGGACGGAGAAGAATGCGGAGCTCATCGCGGAGATCGAGGGCGGCATCAAAAAAGAGGTCAGCGTGGGGTGCAGCATGGCCAAGAGCGTGTGCTCCATCTGCGGCGCCGCCGACGGCTGCGTTCACGAAAAGGGCCAGCGCTACGGCGGAAAGCTTTGCTTCCGGGAGCTGCGGGAGCCCCTGGACGCCTATGAGTGGTCCTTTGTGGCAGTGCCTGCCCAGCGCAGCGCTGGCGTTTTGAAGCGCTTTTGCCAGG
>CAUWEK010000025.1:0-18151 GCA_963557435.1 uncultured Dysosmobacter sp. | reverse complement strand
TCATCGTCACCACCGGCTCCCAGGGCGAGGAGATGAGCGCCCTGTACCGCATGGCGTTCTCCACCCACAAGCAGGTGGAGCTGGGCGCGGGGGACAAGGTGATCCTCTCCGCCTCCGCCATCCCCGGCAACGAGGTGACCGTCTCCCGTGTCATCAACGAGCTGTTCCGCAAGGGCGTGAAGGTGGTCTATGACCGCGCGGACATCCTGCACGTGTCCGGCCACGCCTGCCAGGAGGAGCTGAAGATCATCCACGCCCTCACCAAGCCCCGCTTCTTCATCCCCCTTCACGGTGAGCAGCGCATGCTCCAGATCCACAGCCAGCTGGCCCAGGACATGGGCATGGAACGCAACCATATCGCCATTGCCGACAACGGCACCGTCATCGAGCTGACCGCCAAAACCCTGAAGCTGAACGGCTCCGTGCCCGCCGGCGAGGTGTATGTGGACGGCTCCGGCGTGGGCGACGTGGGCGCCGTGGTCATGCGGGACCGCAAGCGCCTGGCCGAGGACGGCATGGTGGTGGTGGTATTGCCCATCTCCGCCCACAACGGCGCGCTGCTCAGCGAGCCGGAGATCATCACCCGGGGCTTCATTTATGTGAAGGAATCCGGTGACTTGATGAAAGAGCTTCAGGCCGTGGCCATGGAGGCCGCGGAGACCGTCTCCCGCAAGCGCAGCCGGGACGACGGCGAGCTGCGGGGCGCGGTGAAGTCCGCCGTCAGCAGCTATCTCTTCAAAACCACCAAGCGCAGCCCCATGGTCATTCCCGTTGTGACCCGGCTGTGATCGAACACCCCCGGACGGTTTGTCGTCCGGGGGCGTTTTTGCGTATCCGGGATGAAACGCATGGAAATAAGGAGCCCCGTCCGGCCGGACGGGGCTCCTTTTCAGATCACGCGGTTTTTTTCACGGCATGCCTCACTGGGCCATGTCGCGATAGAGGAACGTGACGACCTGGGCGCGGGTGCAGGTAGCGTTGGGCGCGAAGGTGGTGGCGGTGGTGCCGCCGGTGATGCCCTCGGCCACGGCCCAGTTCACCGCGTCGGCGTAGTAGGCGTCAGCGGGCACGTCGGTAAAGGCGTTGCCGCTGTCCACAGCCTGGGCGCCGTCGGCACGGAACAGGAACGAGACGATCTGGGCGCGGGTGCAGGTGGCGTTAGGCGCGAAGGTGGTGGCGGTGGTGCCGCCGGTGATGCCGTTTTCATAGGCCCACAGGATGGCCTTGTAGTTATAGGCATCGGCGGAGACGTCCGTGAAGGGATTCACCGCGGTGGAAGGCTCCGGCTCGCCGGCCGCGCGCCACAGGAACGTGACCACCTGGCCGCGGGTGCAGCCGCTGTTGGGAGCAAAGGTGGTGGCGGTGGTACCGCTGGTGATGCCCTCGGCCACGGCCCACCGGACCGCGTCGGCATAGTAGGCGTCCGCGGACACGTCGGTGAACGCCAGCTCCTCCTCGGCAAAGACGGCCTTCACCGTCACGGAAGAGGCGGGCATGGTGAAGGTGTACTTGCCGTCGCCCTTGCTCTTGTAGTCGATCTCATCGCCGTCCCGGTCGGTGATGGTGAGCGCATTGAGCACATAGCCCTCGTCCGGCTTCACCGTCACGGTGACGGTGTCGCCCCGGGAGGCTCTGGTGGGAGAGGCGGAAACGGAGCCGTTGTCGGCGGTCTTGACGGTAACGGAATAGGTGCTGGAGCCGCTGCTGCCGCCGCTGGATCTCTTATAGGGGGTGATGGTGCCGGTCAGCAGGTTATAGTTGTCGGTATCGTCGGGGGTAAACGTCCAGCCGTAGGCCGTATTGGACTCCACGATGGTGGCGTCACCGTCATCCCAGGCGATGGTTCCGCTGGGGGTGATGGTGCCAACATCCAGCGCGGCGTCCGCCAGGGTCTTGCCGGACTCCTTGATGGCGGTGTAGGAAGGCGTACCGGTGGGATCGGCCTTGTCGATGTTCACCAGCACGGTGGCTTCTACCTGGGCATAGGCCGCCGTATCGGCGGGGGTGAAGACCACCGTCTTGGGGCCGCTGTCGGCCACGGCGGTCAGGTTCTGGCCTTCCTTGAAGGACCAGGTGCCCTCCACGGTCTGGCCGTCATACATGGCAGTGCCGTGAATGGCGGTATCGGCAATGGGCTCTCCGTCGTACACGGCGGAGATATCCTCCACATCCAGCACGGGCACGAACTCATAGACCACGTTGACCACCACTTCAGCGGTGGAGTCGGCATAGTTGTCGGAGGAGAGGATGATGGGGGCGGAGGCACTCTGACCCACGGCGTCCTCCGTCAGGCCGTCGCGCAAAGAGAAGGTGACCTGGCCGTCGCCGTCCACGGCGAAGGCATTGCCCAGCAGGCCGTAAGCATCCTCGGTGCTGCCCAGGCTGTATGCCCGTGCGCCGGCGTTGCCGGGCAGCAGACGGGCCACATCCTGTCTGTGCTGGGCCACATCGTCATAGCGCACATACACGTTCTGAACGGGCAGATCCCGGGCAGGCGCCTTTTCGATGACGCCGTCGGAGAGGGTGATGGCGGGATTGGTCAGGGTGTAGTTGGCAGCCAGAGCGGTATTCTTCAATGCCACCTCTACCTGCACGGTCTTGCCGGTGCCGGCGTTGGGATCGTCGAACCGGGCGGTGACCGCGTAGTCCACGCCCTGGGTCAGCACGTCGCCCGCCACCAGGCCGTCCAGCGTGACGGTGGCCTTGGCCGCGGTGGTGCCGTCAAAGGTCTTGGTGAGGACGGAAGCCTGGGCGGTGACCGCCTTGGGCGCCACGGTCAGGGTGTAGTCCACGGAGGTGGCGGCAAAGGCGCCGGGCACAGCCGCGGCGGTGGCGGTGATGGTGGCCTCACCGGCGCCGGTGATGGTCACCTGGCCCTGGCCGTCCACCGTGGCAACGTCCTCGTTGCTGCTGGTGTAGGTGATGGCGCCGCCGCCCGCAGAGTGGTTGACGGCAGCATCGGTGATGGGACTGTCGCCGTAGGTGGCGGACTTGTCCGCACCGTCGGTGAAAGCGATCTCCTGCAGAGGCAGGTCGATGACCTCCACCTGGAAGGAGGCGCTGGCAGAGTTGATGTTGGCGTCGCCGGCATAGGAGACGGTGACGGTGGCGCTGCCGGCGGCCTTGCCGGTGAGCACGGCCTCACCCTCGGCGCCCTCCACGCTCAACGCCTTGGTGTTGCTGTTTTCATAGGTCACGGGCAGCAACGCCTCGGAGGAGGGGAGCTTGGCCGTGACGGCCACTCGCTCCTGGTTGCCCACGATGACCGTGGTGGTATCCTGGGGAACGGTCAGCACCGGCGTGGCCTTCTGGATGGTGAAGGTCCGGCTCTGGGTGCCCAGGTTGTCCTCGTCTTCATACTTGGCGGTGACCGTGTAGGTGCCCGCGTCGGTGACGGTGGACTCCAGCGTCACATCCTGGGCACTGCCGCCGTCCTTACGCAGGGTGTAGGTAAAGGCCTCGCCGCTCTGGCCGTCCAGGGAGGCAGCTTCCACGAACTGGCTTAGCGCCATGGCCTCGCCGGTGTAGACGGCCTCGGTGGACGTCTGGTGGAAGAGGATCTTCTCAGAGACGTCGTTCTTGCCCACGAACTGCCACTGGGCGGTGACGGTGGTGTCCTTGGTGGGGATGAACTCATAGTCCGCCGCCACGGTCTTGCCGTCCACGCTGAAGCCGGTGAGCTGGTAGTCGGGACGGGTGAAGGCGTAGTCCGCCAGCTTCACATGGGCGGGATACTTCTGGGCCACCTGCACGGTCTCCTGGCCGTTATAGGTGCCGCCGTCGCCGTTGATGGTGGTGGTGTAGGTCTTGGGATAGAGGGTCAGCTCCGTGGGGGTGGTGCGGGCGTTGCCGCTGATATAATACTTCCAGTCCCCCTGGATCTGCTGGGCGATCTCGATGCCCTGGCTGGGTGTCTCGTCCAGCAGGCCTTCCACGGCCCGCTCATCTCCGCCGGCGCGGATGGTCATATTCATGGTGCTGCCGGTCTCGATGCCGAAGCTGGTGCTGGCATAGTCATCGCTGCCGATCACCAGACCCTCGCAGGCGATGGCGGCTGCGTCACCGGTGGTGATGACAGAGCCGTCGGCGTCCAGCATGACCAGGATGCCCACGATGGCGGCGTTATTGGAGGGGCTGGTGGGGCCTTTGATGGTGGCCTTGCCCGTGAAGACCTGGTCTTCCCTGCCGCGGCCGTCATAGTAGACCGTCCCGTCGGAAGACGTCCATGCCTTGGGCGGGGTCATGACGATCACACTACCCAGCGGCGCGCACACGCCGGCGCCGGTGGCGCCGGACTGGATGACGGCGTCGCCGTTGATGGGAACGACGCCCACCATGGCGCCCTCGCCGTCAGCGATGATACCGCAGGCATCCTGCTGGGCGCTCAGGCGCATGGTGCCGTCCTGCACATAGACATACAGGTTTGCGCCGTTGCCGCCGGCATAGACGGCGTGGCTTCTGCCGGTGGCGGACACGGACACGTCACCATAGCTGTAAATGGTCAGATCGCCGGTGACACGGATGGGTCCGCCCTGGTAGTCCCGCAGCCGCAGCACCCGGTCTTCGGCGCTGTACCACCAGTTGGTGCCGAATTTGTCGCTGTCGCCGTAGCCCAGATCGATGCGCTCGCTGGCCGCGCCCGCGGTGATGGGCAGCGCCAGGGAGCACAGCAGCACCAGCACCAGATTCAGTGCCAGAAGCCGCAGCTTCGGTTTCGTTCGTTGCTTCATTTCAGATCTTCCTCCTTGCAGTTTGGTAAATTGATATCTCTCTCGCACAGGGCGAGCAATATCCAAAAGAGCAAAATCACGCCGCTGGCACTGACCGTGAAGCAGATCTGCACCAGATAGGCCGCCGCGCCGGGCAGGATGATCCCCGCCGCCCGGGGACGCCGCCGCACAGTGCTCCGAAGCCAGCAGGCAAGCCCCGCTATGTAAAAGGCCAGGGCCGGCAGACCCAGATTCACGGCGATATTCAAAAAGTCATTGTGGGCCGCATCCACCGCCGCCTCGATCATGGTCCCCGTCTCGGAGGACCAGCGGGTGAAGGTGAAGCCCATGCGCGCCACCAGGGTGTCCGGCCCGCCGCCCAGCAGCGGCGCTTGTCCGATGAGATGCACCACCTCGTCCCAGATCCGTATGCGGCCGGAGCCGAAGGACGGGTCCACGGTGCCGTGGAGCATCTCGTGGACCTGGCCCAGGGTGCCGGAGGAGATGGGCAGCAGGTAAAGAAGTCCCGCGCCCAATACCGCCAGTACCGCCATCGCGGCCCACAGCCGCCGGGGCAAGCGCTCCGGGCCGGGACGGCAAAGCCGCTCCGACCGCCCCGCCAGGACGCCGAAGGCCAGGGCCGCCGCGCCCAGCACCGCCAGGAGTACTGCCGCCGGAGAAAGGCGCAGGCAAAGGGCCGTCTCCCGGTCGGCGTACAGGGCGCCGCCAGCCGCCAGGGAAAGCGCCAGCGTTCCCGCCGCCCGGCAGATGCGGGGCAGGGCGTTGGGCACGCGGCAGTACCACGGCAGCGTCAAAACCAGGGCGGCCGGCAGCCCGATATACGCCGCGTCCACATCCGCAAGGGCCAGCAGCACGCCGCCAGCCGCCAGCGGCGCCAGGGCGCTGTGCCGTCCGCTGACGAGATACGCCCCGTAGAAAAGGGGCACGCTCAGGCACAAAAAGCCGCCCAGCACGTCCACGTTGCCCAGCGTCCCCAGAAAGCGGCCGTTGTAGAGCACGAAGGCGTCATGAAAATCAACTCCCTCCGGAAAAAGCCCCAGAGGGTTGGCCCCCGCATACTGCAAAAGGCCCAGGGCCAGATTGATGAAAAGGACCGCACCCAGCAAGATCAGCAGCCGATCGTCCCAGCGGCCGTAGGACGAGACGGCCCAGTACACCGCAACGCACACCAAAATAAACAAAAGGCCCTCATAGCGGCCCAGCCCCAGCCACACGCCCTCGTACTCCGAGCACGCCGCCGAAAGCGCCGCCCAGGCCGCATACAGCAAAAAGCACACCCGGCTGCCCCGCAGCTGCGCCAGGGGCCGCAGCAGCTCCCGCAGCCGTCCGCCGCCGGTGAGGGCGATCTCCGCCGCCGCCAGCACCAGCGCGCCAAGATAGCAAAGGGACAAGCCGGTGCAAAAGAAAAAGGCGCTGCGCCCGGCGGCGGTATAACCGCGCAGACCGGGCAGCAGCAGCCCGACCGAGCACAGGACCGCTGTGTAAACCAGGGTGATCCGCTCCAGCAGCGGTGACGCGGCGTTTTTTTGTTTCTTCCGGGTCTTTGCCATGTTCCCGCCTCCCGTCTGCCGTCACGACCGCTTTAAAAAAGCGTTTTTTCGTTTTCGGAAAACAACGTGTCGTTGATGTCGTTGAGTTCTTTTTTGTGCAGCAGGCCGTGGATGATGACCGCGTCCCGCTTGCTCTTGGGATAGAGCTGGGCATAGGATGCCCGCTTCAAAAGGTCCTGCGTCTCCTCCAGCGTGGCCCCCAGCCCGATGCAAAGGCACAAAAGGCGGTCCCGGGAGGGATTGCGCCGCCCGGAGAACACCTGGTGGAGGTACACCTCGCTCATGCTGGCCCGGCGGGCAAGCTCCGCCTTGGTCAGGTCCTTTTGCTCATAGAGCTCCGTCAGCAGCTCGGCCACGCTCTTGTCCGTAAACAGCGTTTGGTTGGCCTTGATGTAGGTATCGATGCTGTCCTGCTCCATCAGTTCCCGGCGCAGATCACCGGTGGATTTTTCCTCCATGCGTGCCTCCCCCTTTACTTCCGGGATGAAATTGGTTATATTAACTTTATAACGCTTTTCACAACGTTACAATATGCTCCATGCATAGGATTGGTGATTTTAGCAATGGATTCCATGTTCAGCTGGCTCTCCGGCGTTCTGGCGCAGGAATATGAGCTGGTGCGCCTCATCAAAAAAAGTCCCCGGGGCAGCGTCCGCCTCATCCGCCATAAAGGCACCGGACAGCGCTTTATTCTCCGGCAGTTCACGGGCAATCCGGAGGTATATCAAAAGCTCCTGGACTATACCTGTCCCAACCTGCCCACCGTCTATGAGGTGGCGGAGGAGAACGGGGAAAACCTGGTGGTGGAGGAGTTCATCGAGGGCGACACCCTGGGCTTTTTGCTGCAGGACGCCCTCTTTTCCCCCGAGGAGACCCGGCAGATCGTCCGGCAGGTGTGCCGGGCGCTGTGGGTGCTCCACTCTATCGGCGCCGTCCACCGGGACGTGAAGCCGGAGAACATCATCCTGCGGGGGGCGGAGGCCGTCCTCATCGACTTTGACGCCGCCCGGCTCCACAAGCCCGAGCACGAAAACGACACCCAGATCCTGGGCACCACCGGCTTTGCCGCCCCGGAGCAGTACGGCCTGTCCCAGTCCGACATCCGCACGGACATCTACTCCGTGGGCATCCTCATCAACGTGATGCTCACGGGGGAGCACCCCTCCAAAAAGCTTGCGGAGGGGAAAATGGGCCGCATCGTGGACCGGTGCACCCACGTCAATCCCCAGCGGCGCTACAAAAATGTGCTGCGGCTCATGGAGGCGCTGTGACATGTCCGAAACGACCAAGCGCTGTCCCCGCTGCGGCGCCGTGCTGCCGGAGGCAGCCGCCTTCTGCCCCTACTGCACGGCGGACCTGCGGCAAAGGGCCACCCCTACGCCCCCGCCGGTGCTTCCCGGCTGGGTGCTGCGCTCCCTTGCCGCGGCTCTGCTGATCCTGACGGTAGCCGCAGCGGTGTTTTTTTACCGCACCCCCGATACATACGACGAATTCGGCCAGGTGACCTACACCGACGCCGACGGCACCTATCAGCTGCTGGTGTCCGACAGCAACGACCGCTTCGCGCCCAAGGAGGCGCTCTCCCTCGAAGCAGAGCCAAGTCAGGAATACCGGTTCCCCAGCCGCCTGTTCATCAACCATGTGGACTCCGGTGCCAACGCCGCCCAGATCTTCATGCAGAAGGTGGACGCCGTCTCCGCCCAGCTCGTACAGCCGGAGGACTCCCCCTGGCCCATGGTGTACACCCAGCCGGAGTACCGGGACTTTTCCCCGGAGGCCGCTGCGGTAGTCCTGGTGAACTACACAGGCAGCAGTTCCCCGGCGGAGCTGGTCTGGACGCTGAACATGCACAATGGGGACACCATCCGTCTGCGCCAGAAGATCACCCCTGTGCCCATCGAGACCTATGACTTCTACCCGGAGGACCATCCCATGTCCACGGCAGAGGAGCTGCAAGCCCTCATCGACCAGGTGACGGCCCAGATCCCCCTGCCCGCGGTGGTGAACCTGCACCTGCCGGCAGTGACCTACACCGACGGCGTCACCATCTCCGGCCGCCCCGTAAACCTCTATGGCTCCCAGGACGCCGACGGCCGCCGCACCGCCTTCACCGACACAGTGCGCCTGAGCGCCCAGGACGGCCCCATCTCCTACTTCTACGACATCGACTTTGTGGGAGACAAGTCCTCCGTGGGCGTGTCCGCCTCCGCCCGGTTCTGGGCCGAGGGCTGCACGTTCACCGGCTGGAAAACCGGCATGCTGGGCTACGGAGACGTATGGGTCAACGCCATCAACTGCCGGTTCGTGGACAACACCACCGGCTTCCACTTCAACAGCACCGGCCAGTACGTCACCCACACCATGTTCAACGACAATGTCTTTCTCCGCAACGGCACCGCCGTGCTGCTGGAAAACGTACCCTCCGACGAATGCCTGAACTTCCAGGGCTCCCGCTTCACCGACAACGACACGGACATCGACAACCGCTGCGGCCACCCCCTGGACATCACCCAGGTCATCTTTGAGTAACTTTTACGAAAGGAACGATCTCCATTGAACCGCACCTGTCCCCACTGCGGCGCGCCCCTGCCGGATAACGCCGCCTTCTGCCCTCACTGTGCCCGGGACCTCCATGCCCGCAAACAGCCCCGCGTCCCCACGCCCATGCGCAGGCGATTTCTGCTGGGCCTGCTGTGCGCGGCGGTGCTGGCCGCCGCGGGCATCGGGATCTTCTATGTCCGCCGCCCCTATGAGCCCCAGGTATACGACAGCGGCTCTGCCGGCGAGGTGCACTACACCCTGGACGGCACCGCCTATCAGCTGACGGTGGCCTGGCCCGACAACCGCTGCAATCCCGCGCCGGACATCCATCAGTCCGGTCGGGAGAGCGAAGTGACTCGCTGGCCGTCCCGGTTTTATGTCAACTATAAGGACTCCGGCACCGACGGCTGGGACGAGTTTTCCCAGCAGGTGGCATCCGTGCACATGGAGGTGGAGCAGGATCCCCAGGGTGCCTCCGATCTCATTGCGGAAGAGCCTGTGAACCGGGACCAGTACTCCCCGGACGCAGCCATGGTGTCCGTGCTGCAATTCTCCGGCGACTGCGGCGAGCCCCAGGTGGTGTGGGTGATCACCATGAACAACGGCGACACCATCCGCCTGCGCCAGACCATGCACGTCACCTTGATCCACACCCATGTCTATGACTACCACGACTATCCCATGGAGACCATGGACCAGCTCAAGGCGCTGCTGGACCAGATCCAGGCGGAGACGAACCGGCTGGACGAGGTGATCGTGTATCTGCCGCCGGTGACCTATACCGGCCAGCTGGAGCTGACAGGCCGGTCCTATGAGTTCCACGGCTGCACCGACGGCAGCGGCCGCACCGTGTTTACCGACACGGTGAAGGTGGCCACGGCGGACAGCTATTGGCTCAACTACTTCTATGACATTGACTTTGTAGGCAGCGGAGGCGGTGTGGGATTGTCCATGTCGGACAACGGCCGGGCGGAGCGGTGCAGCTTTACCGGCTGGCGCACCGCCATGCTGGGCTACGGCACGGCCTGGGTAAGCCTGGGGGAGTGCGACCTGCGAGACAACACCATCGGCTTCCACTTCAACAGCACCGGCCAGAGCGCCAACGACTACCTTTTCAACGACAATGTGTTTGCCGACAACACCACCGCCATGCTGCTGGAAAACGTGCCCACAGACCAGGCGATCGAGCTTGACGGCTGCCACTTTACCGGCAACGGCACGGACATCGACAACCGCTGCGACCACCCCCTGGACCTCTCCCAGACCATCTTTGAATAAAAAAAGCACCCGGAATCATCTCCGGGTGCTTTTTTATCAGGTTTTCTCCCCGGCAAAGGCCAAGGCGCACCGGAGGACGAACTCACCGAAGTGCTCCCCCTCCCGGGGCACACACCTCCGTCCGGCAAAGCCCGCCAGCAGCGCCTCCTCCGGCGCCGCCGCGGCGTCCGCCCCCAGCAGCATGGGCACGTCCATGGCGGTGTCCCCCGCCGCAAAGACCGCCGCCGGTCCCAAGCGGCGCCGCAGCCGCTCCAGGGCATGGCCCTTGCTGATGGGCGCGGGGAAGCAATAGACCTTCCGGCCGGAGACGGCCACCTCCAGCTCTGTGCGTCCCGTAAGGGCCGCCGCCAGGGCGTGGGCATCCAAAGCATCGTCGCAGGCGGCAAAGACATAGAGCTCGTCCACCATGCGGCCCCGGTGGGGCACCGGCTGGGCCCGGAGCAGCGCCTCCGTCCGCTCCAGCTCCTCCCGCCAGGGCGCCACCGCCGCCAGGGACTCCGCCTGCCACGCCTCGTCTATCTCGCCGTTTTCCAGCAGCAGCCCGCCGTTGGTGGTCACGGCCCACCGGGGCACGCAGCCCGCCGGGAACCGGATGCGCCGGTACTGCGCCACGGACCGGCTGGTGACGGGCACGAAGTCCATGCAGGCGTTGACCTCCCGCAGCCGGGCAATGGTCAGCGGGGTAAAATACCCCTGTTCCTTTCCGTCCAGCATCTCCACGCACACGTCCCCCGGCCGGCTGTGCCGCCGGGAAAACAGGAGCGTATTGTCCAGATCGCTGGCAAAGAGCATCTTTCCCATCTTTAGTTATCCGCCATGGAGCGGATGAGTCCGCAGGCCCGGTAGTTGACCAGGGGGTACTCCACCAGCTCCACCCCTTTCTCCGATGCCAGCTGGTAGAGATGGCCCAGGTGGGCCTCGTCGTCCAGGCTGTGCACCAGTACCTTCCAGGGCACACGCCTGAGCAGCACCCGGGTGGCCTCTCCGATGCCCGGCTTGACCAGATTCCGGTCGGCGATGGAGAAGGTGCGGCAGATCTCCGCCACCTCCTGGGCAGCGGTCTTGTCCGGCGCGGGCCGCTCCGGCAGCGGCTCCGCCCCGTCCAGGAACTGCTCCACCGCGCCGATGAACTGATACGTCACGTCCCGGTCCAGCAGGTTTTCATAAAAGGCCGCCCCGTGGAAGTCGCGGGGGCCGATGATGTCCTCCCGGTAAAAGGTGCGGCTGAGCAGGCCGGACACGGTGGCGTTGAGGCAGGAGCTGGCGATGAGGAAATCGTCGTGGGTGCCGCATTTTTCCGCGATGCGGGCCGGGTCGGACAGCACCGCAAGCCCCGCGCTGACCCCCGGATAATCCTCCATGGCCAGCACCAGCTGGTCCCGGATGGCCCCCTTGCCGGTCCACCCGTCCACGAACTGGATGTCATGGGGACGGTGGCGGGAGAGGATATAGTCCATGGCGTTGCGGTCGATGCCAAGGCCCCGGATGATGGAGAGGGCGTAGTGGGCCACCCGGACGCCGTGGCGCCGGGCGATCTCATGCTGGATGAGGATGCCGATGGGCGTGCCCGCCCGGGCCAGGGACACCAGCACCGCCCGCTCTCCCTTGTCCTGCCAGATCTGCTCCGCCACGGACGCCACCGCCCGGGCCGTCATGGGCGCGTAGCGGGCCAGGGCGTCCTCGTAGGCGGCAAAATACGCCGGTGTGGGCTCATACTCGATGGGCAGCATCCGGGAGTAGTGCTCCCCGCTCTGGATGCGCCGCTCCCGCTCCCGGGTGTCCAGCGGCTCCACCAGACCGGTGATGTCCTTGAGCAGCAGCGTCACGTCCTCGGGTTTATAGGTACCAAACATCGCTTCCCCTCCGCACATAGTAGATTTTCTCCGTCCCGTACGCCGTCAGCGCTCCCGTTAGGGCCGCCAGGGCATCCGTATCCTGCCGGGGCGTGTCCGACACCACCACCGCCGCGTCGTAATGGTCCAGGTCGTAGAGGTAGGTGGTCCGCGCCGGATCGTAGAAGCTGGGGAGCTTCACCCCGCAGCGGATGGGGTAGCTGGGATCATCGCAGACACCGATGGGACTGCGGGTGGTGGCGTGGCAGCGGACGGTATAACCCCGCCGCTCCAGCTCCGCCCCCAGCACCAGGGCCGGGTACATGCACTCCTCCGTGCCCAGCACCAGCACACGTCCCGCCGGGAGGGCCAGCGCCTCCGCCGCCATTTGGGCCGCCTGGGCGCACTGACGGGCATAGGTCCCCATCTCCACACCCCGCCGGGGGTCGCCCGTCTCCGGGCCGGGCAGGGTGCGGTGATGAAAGGTCACCTCTGCCGGCGCTGCCGCCTGCGCTTCCTCCACGGCGATGTCCGCCACTGCCGCCGTATAGTCCTGCTGGGGGAGCTTTACCAGATACTCGCAGCAAATGCCCGCCTGGTGCAAAAGCGCCTCATCCTCCGGGGAGACCCGGTTGAGGATGGACGCCGCCACCAGCGTCTTTTCCCCCAGGACGGGATACCGCTCCCGGAGCTGGGCGATCATGTTGCGCAATGTCTTTCCCGTGGAGATCTCGTCATCCAGGAAGATGACCGTGTCCGTCCGGGCAAGGTAAGCCTCCAGCGCATCGGCGCACAGGGTCTGCTCCACCGCGTGGCTGTGCTCCTCGCAAAAGGAGATCCAGGTCTGGCCCGGGGCAAAGGGCTCCCGGGTGGTGTGCAGGTAGACGCAGCCCTCCCCCAGGCACCGGGCCGCGGCGGCGCCGATGGCCGTGGCGGTCTCCGCAAAGCCCACCACCAGCGACGCGCCGGGATAGCGCTCGGCCAGCTGGTGTCCCAGGGCCTCCATCATGTCCAGCGCCGCCCCGGGACGCACGGGCAGGTGCTTTGCCTGCAAGGGATTGACCAAAAGATAGGTGCGCTTGGCGTTGCGGTACCGCTTGGCCAGGCGCAGGGTATTTTCTTGGGTATAGATTGGCATTGCCTCGCTCCTTCGTATCCGGGCGGCCCTCAGTACGCCGTCCGCTTTTTTCCGGCGGCGAAGCCGAACACGGTCCCGCACACGCCGCCGACGATATGCATGAGATTGGCCACGCTGTCCCGGACGAACAGCATGGAATAGACCTCCTGGCCCAGGTACAGAACGCCCACCAGGATCAGCGTCAGGGGGATCTTCCCCTCCTTCATGCCTGCAAGGGACGAGAGCATGATGAGCATGAACACGATGCCGCTGGCCCCCAGCAGGGCGCTGTCGGGAAAGAGGACAAACTGCAAAAGGCCGGACACCAGCGCCGTCAGGACGATGGCCTCCAGCAGCATCCGGCTGCCGTACTTTTCCTCAATGGGCGGGCCCACCACCAGCAAAAGCAGCATGTTGCCAAGAAAATGCTCCCATCCCGCGTGGCCCAGCACATGGCCCACCAGCCGCACATAGGTCAAAGGGCTGGTCAGCGGCGCACGGTACACGGAAAACAGCGCCGCCGTGGTGACGCCGCCGGTGAGGTAGTCCAGCACCAGTGCCGCCAGGGAGAGGAAGAAAAAGCTCAGGATCACGGGGGAATTGTACTGCAGTTTTTTCATGAAGCCCTCCGTCTCTCTTTCGTATAAAGGGTTCCCCAAAACGGCGTTTTGGGGAACCCCTTTTTCTTATTTTCCGCTGCCGGTGAGCGCCTTGCGCAGAAGATCCACAGGGATCATGGTCACCGCCAGGATGGCCACCACGACCCAGCCCATAGGACCGAAGGGCACGCAGCTGAACATACTGCTGATCCAGCCGAACACGCTGACGGGGATCAAGCTGGCGTTGACGATAAAGGCCTGCACCAGCACGATGGTGATAAAGACCTTCATAAAGCCGGTGTTCTCATTCAGTCCCTTGAAGATGGCAAAGCCCTCGTCACGGACGTTGAAGCCGTTGAACAGGGCGCTCCAGATAAAGAGCACGAAGTAGGCCGTGAGCTTTTGCTCGGTGTTGGCAAAGAACTGATCGAAAAACGGCGCCTTCAGGAAGAAGAAGCTCAGGGCCGTGAGCCACAGGCCCATAATGACGATCTGGGTCATCATGGGGCGGCTGACGATGCTCTCGTCCCGCCGGCGGGGCTTTTCCGTCATGTACCGCTCCCGGGCGGGCTCGTTGCCCAACATGATGGCGCCCAGGCCGTCCATCACCAGGTTGACGAACAGCAGGTGGGTGACCTTCAGCGGCTCCTCCACGCCGAAGAACGGCGCGATGGCGCTGACCACCACGGCGGCCACGTTGATGACCAGCTGGAACTTGCAGAACTTCAGGATATTGTGGTAGATGGTACGGCCGTACCAGATGGCGTCCTTGATGGACTTGAAGTTGTCGTCCAGGATGACGATCTTGCCGGCCTCCTTGGCGGCCTCGGTGCCGCTGCCCATGGCAAAGCCCACGTCGGCCCGCTTCAGTGCGGGGGAGTCGTTGACGCCGTCGCCGGTCATGCCCACCACCAGGTTCATCTCCTGGCAAAGGCGCACCATACGGGACTTGTCGGTAGGCAGGGCACGGGCGATGACCCGGATACGGGGGATGATGCTCTTGACCTCCTCGTCGCTGAGCTCACCCAGCTGGGCGGAGGTCAATGCCACCTCGTCCTCGGTCTTCAGAAGGCCCGCGTCCCGGGCGATGGCCACAGCGGTCTCCAGCCGGTCGCCGGTGATCATGACCACCTGGATGCCCGCGTGCTGCACGGCGGCGATGGCCTCCCGGGCCTCAGGCCGCACGTCGTCCCGGATGCCCACAAAGCCGATGATGACCGTGTCGGCGTTGATGGCGTTTTCCGTCAGGGGGCTGGGGGAGTAGCCGAAGGCCAGCACCCGCATGGAACGGCTGGCCAGCTCGTCGATCTTGGCGTTGAGCACATCGGGGTTGATGGTCCGCTCCTCGCCGCTCATGCTCAGATACTTGCTGCTCACCGCCAGCAGCCGCTCCGGCGCGCCCTTGTAGAACGTGCGGCCCAGCTGATCCAGATAGGCCTGGCTGAACTTGTTGGCGGAGTTGAAGCCCTGGGCGCTGCCCACCGTATAGCTGCCCTCCAGCTGGTGGAAGGTCTGGGGGCCCAGGAACTTCATGAGCGCCTGGTCCGTGGCGTTGCCGCCGATGACCCGGCCCTCGGCGTCAAACATGGACTGGGTGTTCTTGCCGATGGCAAGGTCCACCAGTCCCTTGATCTTGCCGTGCTGGGAGAGCTCATCGAGCGGAATGGTGATGCCGTCGGCGGTGAAGAACTCCACCACCTCCAGGTGGCCCTTGGTGATGGTGCCGGTCTTATCGCTGAAGAGGATGTTCAAGGAGCCCGCGGTCTCGATGCCCTCCGCCTTGCGCACCAGCACGTTGTGGTCCAGCATCTTGCTGGTGTTCTGCATGAGCACCAGGGAGATCATCAGCGGCAGTCCCTCGGGCACGGCGCACACGATGATGACCACCGCCAAGGACACCGCTTCCACCACGTCCTTGACCACTTCCGTCAGTCCGGAGGCAAAGTAGGGGCCGAAGCCGCCGGCGGAGAGGATGAAGTAGCCCATGTACATCACCGCGATGACCACGGCGCCGATGTAGCCGAACTTGGAGATGGTGCCCGCCAGCTTGGCAAGCTTCACCTTCAGGGGGGAGTCGGGCTCGTCGTCCTGCATCTCCTCCGCCATCTTGCCCATCATGGTGGAAAGGCCCACCTTCTGCACGTCCATGACGCCCTCGCCGTCAAAGAGCACCGCGCCCCGGAACAAGGAGTGCTTGTCCACGAAGGTGTCGCCGGTGATCTCGTCGGCCAGGCGCACCTCGCCCTCGGCCGCGGTCTTTTTGCACTCCTCCGCCTCGCCGTTGAGTGCGGAGTTGTCCACTTTCAGGCTGCCGTGGACCAGGATGCCGTCGGCAGGGATCTTGTCGCCCGCCTGGAGCAGCACCTTGTCCCCCACCACCACGTCATCCACGTCGATGACGGTGATGACGCCGTTGCGGTAGACCTTGCACTGGTCCTTTTTCGTGCTGTCTTTGAGCTGCCGGTATTTTGTGTCGCTGGCCACGCCGGTCTTGGCGGACACGAACGCCACGATCAGCACTGCCACGATGGTGCCCACCGGCTCGTAGATATCCGCGTAGCCGAACAGGCACATGACGATCATCAGCGCCGCAATGGCCAGCAGAATGCGGATCATGGGGTCGCCGAACGTCTCTTTGAACTCCGCCCAGAATGTGGTGGGCTCGGAGTCGGGGATCTGGTTGCTGCCGTATTTTGCTCTGGATTCGGCAACTTCTTTGTCGCTCAGGCCGTTAAAATGCATGGATACTTTCTCCTTCAAAAGGCCGGGAAAAAGCGGCGCGCCGGGCGCCGCCCTCCCCCGGGATATGCTGCGTCTTCACAGGATAGACGCGCTGTTGTATGGGATGGTTTCAGATGTAGCGTCTGCTCAGCTCGCCAAGGCCCGGGTCCTTGGTGGCCTGGCCGATGGCGTTGAACTTCCACTCGCCGTTGTGGCGGTACACCTCGCCGAAGATCATAGCGGTCATGTCGTCATAGTTTTCCGACAGGTTGTACCGGCAAAGCTCCTGGTTGTTCCGGGCGTCCACGATGCGGATGAACGCGTTGCGGATCATGCCGAAGTGCTGCTTGCGGGCCATGGCCTGGTAGATGTTGACCACCATGACGATGCGGTCATACTCCGCCGGCACCCGATCCAGCTCGATGACGATCTGCTCATCGTCGCCGGCACCGGCGCCGGTGAGGTTGTCGCCCATGTGCTGCACGGCACCGGAGCGGTGGCGCAGGTTGCCGAAATACACGATGTCGCCCTTATCCGTCAGCTTGCCGTTTTGCAGCATCAGCGCGGACGCGTCGCAGTCGATGGACTGGGTGGGGGCGGAAAAAAGCCCTCCGAACAACCCGCCGCCCCGCTGGGGCTGGGCCTCGTCCCAGCCAAGGCCCACGATCACACGGTTGAGGCCCTCTTTTCCCTCTTTGGAAAGGCTGACCTTCTGTCCTTTTTGCAGACTTACAGACATGGTTCTCTCCTCCTTACTTTCTTCCGGCCTTCCAGCGCATGCCCCAGTGGAACGCCTGGTCCAGTGCCTCGTGCCCCTTGTAGAACTGCACGATCTTCTCCACGCTGAAGGTCTCGTCATTGACGTTTTCCAGCAGCACCAGGCCGCACATGATGTCGCTGGAGTTGTAGCTGTCCATCTTCACGATCAGGTCCTCCGCCCCGGGGTAGCGGATGGTGACGGTGGCGTCCGCCTGCTGCCAGTTGGCCACACCCTCGTAAATGAAGGTGTATACCAGCACCCGCCGGATCTCGGCGATGCGGTTGCCGTCGATGCGCAGGTTCTCTCCCGTGGTGACGGCGCCGGTGCGGTCGTCCCCGTCCAGGGCGATGTAGGGCGGCTCCTTCAGTGAGCCGAAGGCGTTGCCCAGGGCCTGGACGGCGCCCTTGCGGCCGTTTTTCAGCTCGTACAGGCACCCCAGGTCCAGATCGATGCCCTTGCCGCCGCCCATCAAGCTGGCGAAAAAGCCCTGGTTGCGGGGGCGGCTGTTCCAGTTGAGATTCACCAATATCTCGCCCAGGCCCGTCCGCTCCTTTTTCTGCAGGTTGACCTTCTTGCCCTTTTCCAGACTGATGGCCATGGCTGCCTCCTTACTCCACGTCCACGCCGTAGTTGGCGCACAGCGCCGCCAGGCCGCCCTGGTAGCCGCTGCCGATGGCGTTGAACTTCCACTCGCCGTTGTGGCGGTACAGCTCGCCGAACACGGCCGCCGTCTCAATGGAGAAGTCCTCGCCCAGGTCGTAGCGCAGGATCTCCTGGCCCTTGGCCTCATCCACGATGCGGATGAAGGCGTTGGCCACCTGGCCGAAGTTCTGGCGCCGCTCGTCCGCCTCGTAGATGGTCACGGTGAAGGCGATGCGGGTGATGTTCTCCGGCACCCGGCCAAGATCGATCTTGATCTGCTCATCGTCGCCGTCGCCCTGACCGGTGAGATTGTCGCCCAGGTGCTCCACGGCGCCGCTGGGATGACGGAGGTTGCCGTAGAACACGAAGTCCTCGGCGCGG
>CAUWEK010000024.1:0-18219 GCA_963557435.1 uncultured Dysosmobacter sp. | reverse complement strand
TCCTGACCATTGCCGGCCCGGTTTTCAATCTGGCCGCGCTCTGGCTGGGGTTTGCCTCTGTGGGCATGGCGATTTCCTCCCTGGCTCTTTCAGTGGGGGCAAACATCCTGTACTATGTCTATGTACGCCATGCTCTGCACATCCGCGCACAGTACAAGGAGCTTCCCCTGCATATGCTGCGGGAAATCTTCTCTTTCTCCATCTGGGTCTTTGTGGGCAATCTCGTCACCCAGCTCTATAACACCACCGATACCGTCATGATCGGTATGGTGCCCGCACTGGCTGCCACAGGCGCCGCCGTTTACAGCGTGGGGGCTACCTTCAACAACATCGTCCTCAGTCTCACCACCGCCATCTCCAACCTTCTTGCCCCAAAGGCCAGCCGGATGGTGTTTTCCGGTGCCTCCAGCCAGGAGCTGACCCAGCTGGCCACCCGCGTGGGGCGGATCCAAGGCTACATTTTCCTTCTGGTGGTCAGCGGCTTCATTGCCTTTGGACGCCCATTCATTCACTTCTATGCCGGGCCAGAGTATGCGGACGCCTATTGGGTCGGCATCTTCATGATGATCCCCAATCTGATCCCTCTCACGCAGAGCGTCTTTTTGAGCATCATCGTGGCCATGGCCCGGCACCGGTTCCGCTCATTGGTCTATCTGGGCATCGCCGTGCTCAATGTGGTGGGCACATGGTTCATGATGCACTGGTTCGGGGTTGCAGGCGCCGCCGCCATGACCGGCATCGCCCTTTTGATCGGGCCGGGCCTTGTGATGAACTGGTATTACTGGAAGCGTATCCACCTTTCTATTCCCTACTTTTGGAAAAATCTTCTTCCGCTGTTCGTTGTTCCCGCGGCACTGTGCGCCTGCACGCTCTTCCTCTCCGCCGTGATCGATTTCTATTGCATCCCCGCTTTGCTTGCCGGCATCCTTGTCTACACACTTTTCTATGCCGCACTCAGCTGGCTTTTCATTATGAACGACTATGAAAAGTCTCTGATCCGTGATCTGGCCGCCGGAGCGCTCCGCGCCCTCGGCGTCAAAAAATAAATCTTCTATGGTTCCCCATAGCACAAAGGAGCATCATTCTATGAAAATCATCGGTATGATCCCCGCCCGGGGCGGTTCCTCCCGGTTCCACATGAAGCCGCTGGCCCCCATCTGCGGAAAGCCCATGCTCTACTGGGTGTGGAAGCACAGCAAGGCCGTCTCCTGCTTCGAGGAGGTCTATGTGGCCACAGACAACGAGGAGATCCGGTCCGCAGCCGAGGGCTTCGGTGCCAAGGTCATCATGACCTCTCCCGACTGCGAGACCGCCACGGAACGGCTCTATGAGGTGGCCCAGACCGTGGATGCCGACCTCTATGTGATGGTCAACGGGGACGAGCCGCTGGTCCTGCCGGAGGACATCGTCCAGTGCATCCCGGACCGCATCCCCGACGACGGTTTCTATGTCTCCAACCTGATGACGGACTTTTCCAACCCTGTGGAAGTGGTGGACCCCACCAATCTGAAGATCGTCACCAATAAGGACGGCATCTGCCTGTTCATCTCCCGGGCTCCCATTCCCTTCCCCAAGGGCGCCATGGACTACGCTTACCAGAAGTTCGTGGGCGTGGGCGCTTTTACGAAAAAAGCCCTTCAGTATTACCACGACACGCCCCGGGGCCCGGTGGAGAAGATCGAGGAGAACGACTCCTTCCGCTTCATTGAAAACCGCAAGGACTGCTATTACATCAACGCCCACTGCAAGACACTGTCCGTGGACACCCCCAAGGACCGGACGGCCGTGGAGCAGTATATGCGCGAGCATCACATGGCATAAGGAGGCGGGCAGATGTTTACCTTATTCGCCGGTCCCTGCGTCATTGAGTCGGAGGAAAATGTGCTCCACATTGCCAGGACGCTCAAGGAGGTCACCTCCCGGCTGGGCATCCCCTACGTATTCAAGGCCTCCTTTGACAAGGCCAACCGCACCTCCCTGGAAAGCTACCGGGGCCCCGGTCTGGAGGAGGGGCTGCGTATTTTGCAGCTGGTGAAGGACCAACTGTCCCTGCCGGTCATCACGGACATCCACGAGCCCTGGCAGGCGGAGCCTGCCGCAAGGGTGGCGGATTATCTCCAGATCCCGGCGTTTTTGTGCCGCCAGACCGATCTTCTGGTAGCCGCCGCCAAAACCGGCCGGGCCGTGAATGTGAAGAAGGCCCAGTTCCTGGCCCCGTGGGACATGCGCAATGTGGTCCACAAGCTGCACCAGTCCGGTGCCCGGGAGATCCTGCTTTGCGAGCGGGGCACCTCCTTTGGCTACAACAACCTGGTGGTGGACATGACCTCCATCACTGAAATGAAAAAGCTGGGCTGCCCGGTGGTGTTTGACGCCACCCACAGCGTGCAGAAGCCCGGCGGAAAGGGCAGCGCCACCGGCGGCAACCGGGAATATGTGGAGCCCCTTGCCAAGGCCGCTCTGGCGGCAGGCGCCGACCATCTTTTCATGGAGGTCCACCCGGATCCGGACCACGCCCTCTCGGACGGGCCCAACATGGTGCCGCTGGATCAGATGGAGTCCATGCTCCGGCGGCTGATGCGGGTCTATGACGCCGTACATACGGAGGCGTAATATGGACGTCATCCAAGAAGCACATTGGGTATTTGACCGGGAGATCGCCGCGCTGGAAGCCACCCGGGACAGCCTGGGGGCGGAGTTTGAGACGATGGTGGATCTGGTGCTCCACTGCCGGGGCAAGGTCATCATCACCGGCATGGGCAAACCCGGCCACATCGGCGCCAAGCTTGCCGCTACGCTGGCCAGCCTGGGCACCCCCGCTTTCTTTATGCATCCCGCCGAAGCCATGCACGGAGACCTGGGCATGGTGACCGCGGACGACGTGGTGCTGCTGGCCAGTTACAGCGGCGAGAGCGACGAGGTGGTACGGCTGCTGCCGGCGCTGCACGAGATCGGCTGCGTCACGGTGGCCATTACCGGCAATTCAAAGTCCTCCCTTGCAAGAGGCTGCCACCACCACTTTTTCTTTCCCCACTTCGAGGAGGCGTGCTACATGGGCCTGGCTCCCACCTCCAGCACCACCGCGCTGCTGGCATTGGGAGACGCCCTGGCCGTGGTGGTATCCAAGCTGCGCAACTACACCCGGAAGGACTACGCGCTCCACCACCCCGCCGGAGCACTGGGCAAGAAACTGCTGGTGAAGGTGGAGGACATTATGCACAGCGGTGCGGATAACGCCGTGGTGTTCCTGGGCAGCTCGCTGCGTCAGGCCATTGTGGAAATGAGTGCCAAGGGACTGAGCATGGTCACCGTGGCGGACGAGGCCATGTCCCTGCGGGGCATCATCACCGACGGCGACCTGCGCCGCATGCTGGAACGGGGCGTGGATGTATACGCGGAGACGGTGGACCGTGTGATGACTTCCTCGCCCAAGTGGATCGACCACCGGGACATGGCGGTCAATGCCCTGCAGAAAATGAGCGACCTCCGGATCACCGGCATGCCGGTAGTAGATGAGAATGGACGGGTGGTCGGCTCCATTCTGATGCAGGACATCTACAAAGCCGGCATCGTACGCTGACAGGAGGAGATACCGATGATCAAACTGCTGATCATGGATGTGGACGGCACCCTGACCGACGGGCGCATCTATATAGGCGCTCAGGGAGAGGCCATGAAGGCCTTTGATGTGAAGGATGGCTACGCCATCGCCCATCTGCTCCCGCGCCTGGGCATCGAGCCGGTGATCCTTACAGGCCGCACCTCCCGCATCGTGGAGCAGCGGGCGGCAGAGCTGGGGATCCGCCGCCTGTACCAGGGGGTCTCGGACAAGGCCGCCCGGCTGACGGACCTTGCCGCCCAGGCCGGCGTTTCTCTCCAGGAGGCCGCCTGCATCGGGGACGATCTCAACGACCTGCCCTGCATGCGTCTTTGCGGTGTGACCGCCTGCCCTGCCGACGCGGTGGAGGCTGTACGCACCCAGGCAGACTATGTGTGCCGTGCCCCGGGCGGCCGGGGCGCCGTGCGGGAATTCATCGAATTCTTGGCCGCCCGCGCTCACGCCGAGCCTTTCTGAATCCAAGAAAAAGGACTGCCTTCCGGCAGTCCTTTTTTCCATACCTTCAGTACGGTCTGAATCCAGGCTGGATTTTTTCCGCAAAAAATTGTATAATTGGGAAAACAACTTTGTGGCTGGCAAGGCAGCTAATTTTAGGAGGCGGTCTGTATCAAATTCCCCCATGATCTCGATGAAAAAACCAGCAGTGTGCTGCTTCTGCTCAACAGCCGCTCCCGTGTAAGCACTGAGGAGGTCTGCCGCTATCTTCATATCGCACCCTCTACCGCCAGAAAACTGCTGGCTGCCATGGAAGAAAAAAAGCTTCTGATCCGGACCTACGGCGGTGCCATCAGCGTGGATGCAAACAAAGACGTCTCTTTTTCTCAAAAGATGCTGATGAACATGTCCCAAAAGCAAAAGATCGCCGCCCGGGCCCGGCAGTTTATCAAAGACGGGGACCGCGTCGCCATTGCCGGCGGCTCCACCACGTTCGTCCTGTGTGCCTGCCTGCAGGATCTTCGGGGCGCGGTGGTCATGACGGACTCCCTGGCCGCGGCAAACGTACTGAGCAAAAATCCCAACATCGAAGTGCAGATCTGCGCCGGCGTCATCAGCCAGCGCACCAGCTGCATCATCGGTGCCAACGCCATGAAAACCTTCAGCGAAGCCGCCTTTGACAAGGCCTTCATCGGCGTGGACGGCATTGACCTGGAGCAGGGCTTCTGGGCAGACAACATTTCCATTGCCAACGTGGAACGCTGTATGGCCAAAGCCGCCCGGCAGGTATTTGTCCTGGCGGACAGCTCCAAGATGGGGCGAAACAGCGTCCAGCCCCTGATGACCCTCTCAGATGCGGATTATATTATTACCAATCCTTTTGGAGACGAAAAATTCATTCGCCAGCTCCAGCGCCACGGCTCCCAGGTGATCTTCAGCGAAGAGTGCTACGAATGACCATGCTTTTCAGCCCCTGCATCCATACAAAACCGGCCGCAAGAGTAATTGCGGCCGGTTTTTTACATGGCCTCTCCATCCAGAGCGAACAGCCCCGTCAGGGAGTCGAACAACAATTTGAAGCGCTTGTACTGCCGCTGGTAGACCTCCCGATTTTCCGGATTGGGCACATACTGCTTTTCCACACGTACCATGGCCTCCACCGCCGATTCCGCGCTCTCGTACACGCCCGTGGCCACCCCTGCCAGGATCGCCGCCCCCAGGCACGCCGCGTCCTGCGCGCAGCCGGTGATCTCCAGGGTGCGCCCGGTAATGTCCGCTTTGATCTGGTTCCAAAAGTCGGACTTTGCGCCGCCGCCCATGGTGCGGATGCGCCCGACGGAAAGATCCATTTCCGCCACTGCCTCCAGATTGCGGCAGATGATATAGCCCAGGCTCTCCATGATGCTGCGGATGAAGTGGCTCTTGGTGTGCTTCAAGGTGGCCCCATAAAAGACCCCCTTGGCATTCAGATTCACATCCGGCGCCATGGAGCCCTGCAAATGGGGCAGCGCGATCAGGCTGTCCGAACCGGGCGGAGCCTGCGCCGCCTCCAGATCCATCAAATAGTAGGAATCCAGTCCGGTGGAGGACTGCATGCCCATCTCCATCTGGCAAAAGCTGTCCCGGAACCACCTGAGGCACATACCGCCGGTGGTGAAGGTATGCATCATATAGGTGTTCGGAATGGCAAAGTAGTGCACCGGCATCAGCCGATTGGGATCATAGGTCAATTTTTTGGTGGGCACGCAGATGGCAAGAGAAGCGCCGATATTTTCCGAGAACATGCCCGGATGGATGTTTCCCACGCCCACGGCCGCCGCCACCTGGTCCATGCAGCCCGAGCAGATCTGTACATCCGGGGAAAGCCCCAGCTGCACGGCAGCTTCCGGCAGGATCCGGCCCACCACCTGCCCCGGCTCGATGATCTCCGGCAGCCACGCCGGGTCAATGCCCGCAAACTCCAGCACATCCGCCCAGTACGTCTTTGTGCGGATGTCCCAGTATTCCGTGGAGCTGAGCAGGGAACACTCGGAGACGAACCGTCCGGTCAGGTGATAGAGGATGTAGTCCTCCAGCAGCAGGATATGCCGTACCCGGCTGAAAACCTCCGGTTCGTTCTGCCGCACCCACATGGCCTTCGCCACCGGCCAGCACGCCTCAAAGCTCACCTGTCCGGTCACCCGGTAGCACGTCTCATCCCCAAAGCGCTCTTTCAGCTGCCGGGCCTGCTCACCGGCCCGATTGTCCATCCACACAATGGCGTTGCGCACCGGCTGGGCCTGGTCATCCAGAAACAGCATGGTCTCGCTCTGCACGGAAAAGCCCACTGTGAAAATATCCCGCAGACACACCCCGCCCGCCTGCTCCATGGCACGGAGGCAAGCCGCGATAGAATCCATGTAAATGCCGCAGGGCGCCTCCACGACTCCCAGTTCCGGTGTAAGAAGAGAGTATTCCATAATGGCCGAGGAAACCTTCTCCCCCGTGGGCGTGAACACGGCTGTTTTCAGTGAAGTGGTTCCGATGTCGATTCCAAGTATCAATTTCGCCATATTGACCTCCGTGGAAAAATGAGGCGGGCCGCCCACAGGCAACAGCTTTTCGGCCGTGCGGCAGCCCGCGCGTATTTTTGTCAGGGGATCTGGTTCATATAGGCGACCACCGCCTCCAGATTCTCTCTCACCCCGCCGCCGGGTACGAAATCTCCTTCAAACAGCGCCGAACCCATGGTGAACGCCCAGGGATCGATGCGGTTGATAAAGTCGATGCGCGCAGGGCTGTTGATGCTGCCGGCAATGACCACCGGAGCCTGGATGGCCTTGCAGTAGGCCTCGGCCAGTCCCGCGCCGTCCTCATGCCGGAACGCCAGCAGGTCGATGCCGTACACGCCCTTGTCCAGCATGGACTGGGCATCGGCAATGATCTCTTCAAAGGAGCCGGTCAGGACGCTGGGGCTTCCCGTGACCGTCCCGCAAAACGGCAGATACTTTACCTGGTGCTGGCGCAAATAGTCATACACGCTGTCGAAAAACAACGTGCCCAGCAGATAGTCAAAGCCCATCTCCACCGCGGTCTGCGCGCCGGCCATGCACTCCTGCTCGGAGTAGGTGACCACCTCCAAAAACGTGGTCTTGCCCGCGTCCTTCATGTTTTTGACCAGCTGCGCCATTTTCTCCCGCTCCAGGCCCACATCCTTGAAGCCCCAGAACTGCACCGGCAGATCTTTGCACGAATCAAACACCTCGATGGCGTTTTTCACCGTCATATCGTGGTGCGTGAGCATGATGATGATGTTGGATTTCATAAGTAACCTTTCCTTTCTGTCGGATGTTTATGCATCCGATCCTGTAATCTCTGTGTGAAGTCCCTGGCCCACCAGGCGGGGCGCCAGAGCCGCGCCCACCGCAACCGCCAGAAGACCGGATATGGCCTTAGCCGCAATGACCGGCCCCACCAGGGACGGCCGCATCTGCGCCGTGAACGCGAAGTGATCGCCCAGCACGCAGTTGGCGCCCACCATGAAGGCGGTATTGAGCAGAATCCCCCGATGAGACATGTCCGAGAGCATGTCAAATGTGGGAAAAATGTTGACGGCCGATACCAGAAGTCCGGTGATATCCTGCTGGCCGATCCCCAGAAAGCGGGCAGCCCGCCCCAGCGGTTTGCGGATCAGCATGCTGACCACCCGCAGCAGCGGAAACACGCCGCCCAGGGTCAGGGCAATGCTCCCGATGACGGGGATGATCTGTGAAAACGGTGTCAATCGCTCCGGCAGCTCCACCGGAAGGAGCACGCCGGCCGCTGTGAGCAGAAGGCCCGCAAGGCTCACCCCCACCAGGCACTTGCCGAAAAGCTGAAAGGGCCGCAGCAGCTGCCGGGAAAAAAAGCCCAGCAGCACCGCCAGCACCAAAGACAGCGCCGACGCCGGTATGAGGTTGCGCACCAGCATCCCCGGCGCGTAGCCGGCCAGAAGCCCTCCGATCATGCAGCCCACCGGCACCGTCAGCAGGCCGATCAGGATGCCGTATACCGCCGCGCTGCGCCGGGCGCCGCCCACACTGAGCATGGTCATGGGAATGATGCACATGACAGTTCCTCCCAGCATGGAGGCAACGAAGTAGCCGTTGAACTCCCCTGCCGCCGGGTCCAGCGCCATCTCCGCGGCCAGGACCGCGCCGCCGGAGTCGTTTGCCAAGAGCATCCCCGCCAGCGCGGAGGGGTCCGCGCCCACGGCCGCAAACAGCGGCGTGACCAGCGGGGCAAGCACTTCACCCAACACCGGCGCCAGGGTCATGAAGCCCGTCATGGCGATGATCAGCTTGCCGCAGCAGCAGATGCCCCGCTCAAACTGGCTGCCCAGTCCAAAGCGGTCATCCAAAAGGTAATCCACAGCGCCCAGCACGGCGAAAAAGAAAAAAACAGCGTTGATAACCGTGGTGATATTCATAGGAAACTCCAAAAAAGGATAAAATCACTCCGGGAACAGCACAGGCCGTCCCCGGAGGAGCTGGGTCAAAGCGCAGCCACCATGGCGATCTCCACCAGGTACCGCGCATCCACCGGCGGGGCAAGGACCGTATAGCGGGCGGGTGCAATGTCGCCTTCTTTGCCGAAGTATTTGGCATATGCGGCGTTCATTCCGTCAAAGTCCTCCGCCTTTTGCAAAAAGCAGCGGCACATGAGGACGTTTTCCAGTTTTCCGCCCGCCTGTTCGATCAGCGCCTTTGCGTTCTCAATGGCCAGCGCGGTCTGCGACTCAATATCCGGCGGGATGTTTCCCTGGGCGTCCGCGCCCACCTGGCCGGAGACATAGAGGGTCGTTCCGCAGCGGATGGCGGGCGAGTAGCAAAGCCCGGTCTCCGCCCCGGGAAGGGTGATCTTCTCTTTGTTCGCCATACATGTCTTCCTTTCCGTCAGTCTTTTTTCGTTATGGTGACCGTACCGTTGTCGCCGTCCACCACCACATAGTCTCCATCCTCGATGTACGCAAAAATATCCTCCTGGAAATCAGCCACCATGGGGCTGCCTACCAGCACGGCGGCAACGCCCACCTTGGAGTCAGCGTACTTGACCACCCAGCCCGCCGGCCGGATGCCGGACAGGTCCATGGGTCCCTGGAACAGGCCGGACCAGCCGCACGAACCCTTGCTGGTGGGGATGACCAGGATCTTTCCGTCAAAGCTCTCCCCTTCGTGGACATGGCCTTTTTCGATGATCTTGCCGGTTTTGGCCTCTACACCGGCCCAGCCCTGAATGCTGTTGGGGCAGCACATGGCGTACCCCTCCGCCACGCCCTTATAGGCCGGACGGCCCTTCAAAACGATCGTCTTTGCCATAATCAGCGTCCCTCCCACATGCCGGAAACAGCGGCGTCCACGCACTGTTCCATGGTGCCGTAGTACATTTTTCCGTTCTTGAGCCAGGAGCGGTTGTAGTGGGCCTGCTTGGCGGCGTCCACCGCCATGCCGGTCACGCCCTCATAGCACGCAAAGCCCTGGACCAGGGGGCAGCCGTTGGTGCCGATGGTGGCGCCCGCAGCTTCAATGGTATCCAGGTAGCCGGACATCTTGGCAGCCTCCCGGATGGAGCAGCTGGTCCAGAAGATCAGCCGCACGCCCTCTCGCACCTTTTTGCCCTTGATGTAGGCCGCCGCGTCCCGGATCTCCTCCAGGGTATAGTGGGGGCAGCCCACAGAGACAAACTGCACGGGGCCGCTGCCGCTGTCGCACAGCATCCGCTCGGACTCGTCGTAGTCCGCCTGGGTGATGCGCAGGACCGGGTAATCCTTTTTCCCGCCCAGGGCCGCTTCCTTGGTGGGTGCCTCCGGGGTCACGCCCTCAATGTGGCAAAGCTCCAGGCCGCTGGTGGTGGCAATGGCGGAAAACATGCGCTTGAGCCGGATGATATCCACATCGTGGAAGGGTCCCGTCACAACGGGGACGGCATTGTTGTGGCGAATGATCAGCCGGCCCAGAGAGTAGCCCAGGATATCCCAGTCACGGGGCGTTTCACACCGGCACTCCACCCGCACCTCCACGCTAGCCAGCCGGTTTTCCGGCAGGTGCATGCCGCACTTGGGACCGCGGCCGGTGATGGCCGCCCAGGCGCAGGCCGCCACGCCGTTGGCATTGCCCATGGCGCCCAGCACAGAGTTGGAAAACAGCACGTTGCTGGACTCCGTGGTCATGAAGGTCTCACCCCGCATGGGCAGCCAGCCGTTGAGATACGGCGTGCACGAGCCCACCACGCTGACGCCGCCTTCCGCGTATCTCAGCTCCCGCTCACGGTTGCGCTCATAGAGCTCCTGGGGAAGGTACATGGGCCGGGGATCATACTGGTCCACCGCGCCGCCGTCCGTCTGCACATAGACCTCAGGAGAGTACCCTTCAAACTTCACCGGCTCCTTGGTCCACAAAAACGTGCGGCGGAAGCTCTCGTCAAAGTCATCGGATTGGCCGTACTCCAGGGGAGGGCAGCCTGCGCAGACATGGACCTTGGAGATCTTCACCAGCTCCTCGGCGCCCATTACATTGGCAAAATCCACCACATGCTCCATGGCGATCTGCTTGTATCTGCCAAAAGCTCCGTCCAGCATCTGCTGTTCATATTCGGTCAGTTTTACCATATTGCACACTCCTCCGGCGATTTCCGCCTGTTTTTCAGCTCATGCAGCTGCCCTTGCACGCCGCGTCATGCTCCCGGGTCAGCCGGGCGCCGGTGGGCGTGATGCAGCAGCCGCTGCAGCACATGCCCAGTTCCCGGGTGATATCCGTTCCCACCCGCACCATGACGCGGCTCATTTCGTCCAGCGGGATCACAACGTCAAATCCGGCGCACACCGCCTCCGCAGCAGCCGCCGCCACGCATACGCCCGCCATGTTGCGGGCCAGACAGGGCACCTGTACCAGTCCCGCCACCGGATCGCAGATCAGGCCCAGGAAGCACTGCAGGCTCATGGATGCGGCGTCACAGGCCTGCTTGGCGGTGCCGCCCATCATCTGTACCAGTCCCGCCGCTGCCATGGCCGTGCCGCAGGCGATCTCCGCCTGACAGCCGTGAGTACCTCCGGCAAACTCGTTGCCGTCCACCATCATCAATACGCCGATCATACCGGCCGTCATCAGCGCCTCGTACAGCGCCTCCTGGCTTGCCTGCATTCCTTCGGCGGCAGACAGCAGCAATCCCGGCACGATGCCGGAGGAGCCGCCCGTGGGCACGCAGACGATTTTTCCCGTGGCGTTGCTGTGCTCCATGATGCCCAGGGCGCTGGGGATGGCATCGTTCAAAATTCCCAGAGAGGGCATGCCGCAGTGGCCGATCTTGCCCTGCAGCCGGGCGGCCTTGGGCTTGACGATGCCCTCAAAGCTCAGATCCGAGCGGAAGCCGCCGTTTCTGGATGCGCGCATGATATCGATCAGGCCGTCGCCGTAGCTGCGCACCTGGTCCCGGCTCCAGCCGCTCAGGGCCATCTCATAGGCAATGGCTGCCTGAGCCGGAGAGCAGTCGTTCTTTTCACAGTAGGCGATCATGCCGTCAGGGGACTCAAACGGCGGACGGCGGGAGGCATCGGCAATGATGGGATGGATGGGCCGGACCGTGCGCACCCGGTCCACGCCGTCCATAGCGGCCACCTGCTCGACCAGCTGGTCGGAAAACGGCGCGGCAGCCTTGATGTCCACAAGGGCGCAGCTGCTGCCCACCACACAGGTGCTGTCGTTGTACCGCTCCACCCGGGCCATGAGGCTGTCCGCCACCTCCCGGGCACGGGTCATGGAGGGCTCTTTCAAAAATACCAGCAGCTCGTGGTGCATACCCCGGATATCCGCGGGACAGTCGTCGATGTAATGGATGCGGAACGCGCCGCCGCCCACCGATTCACCGATGACGGTCAGCTTGCCGCCGTCACGGCCGGTCATGCGGATCCGGACGGTCTCCATCCCACCCACGGTCAGGTCATCCACCTGGGCGAAGGAGACGTCCATCCCCGCCTTTTTGGCGTTTTCATAAGCGTCGTTGAAGCCAGGCGCGTTCTGCTCCTTTCCCAAAAGGCCGTTGATAAACGCCACATCGCTTTTCATGCCGTAGAGCGTGGAGGGAAACGCTCCCTTGGAGTAGTACTCCACCACCGCCTTAGCGGGGATACCGCCCAAAAGCTGCTGGCAGACCAGTCCGATGCGGACCGGGCCGCAGGTGTTGGAGCTGGAAGGCCCGGGCGTGATGGGCGCCAGCGCGTGATTGAATATGGTGTTGTATTCCTTCATGGCAGCCTCCTTGACCGCTTAGAGATACCCTAGCAGGCGGGGCAGGAACTCCGCGAAGTCCGTCCAGTAGGTGGTGATGATCAGCGTGGGCAGCCAGGCGCACAAAATGAGGATGAGCGTGGGCTTGAGCATGTTCTTCACCTGAGATCCCGTGATGCGCCCGGACAGATACAGCAGCGGCGCCGTGGGAGGAGTGATGTTGCCCATACCGATATTCACGCCCAGGATGGCCGCAAAGTGCAGTGTGCTGACACCCAGGGCCTGCATGACCGGCAGCAGAATGGGCGTGAGCAAAATGGTGTTGGAGCAGTCATCCATGAGCATGCCCATGATAACCATGAACAGGTTGATCATCAGCAAAATGACATACTTGTTGCTGGAAATGGAGGTCAGGAAGCCCAGGATCAGATCCGGCAGGTTCTCCGTGATGTACAGGCGGCTGAGGATCTGCACCGTCAGCGTCATGGCCATGATGACGCCTGCCGTCTTGCCCGCGTCGATCATGGCAACCCGGTAGGTCTGCCAGTTGATCTTCTTGTAGTAGAAGATACCAACAGGGATGGCGTATACCACGGACAGGGCAGCTGCCTCCGTGGCGGTCAGGAAGCCGGCATAGATGCTGCCCAGGATGATGATGGGCATCATCAGGGCGGGGATGGCGCTCTCGCCGCTCTTTTTCTTGCCCTTGAGCTGGCCCTGGGCTTCCTTCTCCGCCTTGAGCTCCTCTTTCAGCTTGGCGTTTTCGATGATGGTCTCCGTAATGCCGGCATTGCCCTTGCGATACAGGAAGGTCTGGGTAATGCTCAGCAGGATCACCAGCAGGATACCGGGGATCACCGTGGCCACAAAGCAGCCCAGAACGGAGGTGTTGCTGGCCCAGGCAAAGAGGATCATCAGCATGGAGGGCGGGATCAGGATGCCCAGCACGCCGGAGGAGGCGATCAGCGCGCCGATCAGACCATCGGGGTAGTTATTGGCCCGCAGGCGGGGCGCCATGATGGAGCCGATGCACGAAACCGTGGCGGAGGAGGAGCCGGACACCGCGCCGAACACCGCGCAGGCCACTACCGTCACCACGCCCAGGCCGCTTTTGGATTTTCCCATCTTCGTTTTTTCAACAGCGCCCACCAGCTTCTCGCCCAGGCCGCCGTTGTTGATGAGGGAGCCCGCCAGCACGAACAGTGGGATCGTCAGCAGCAGGATCGTATTGATTTTGTTGTAGCCGTTGACCAGCAGCATCTGCGGGTCCGCGCCGCTGCCCAGGCAGATCACGACAGAAGAGACCAAAAACGCCAGAGGCACCGGCACGCCGATGACCATGATGACGATCAGAACCAGTAACGCGGGAACAACCAACATATTTATTTTCCTCCTTCCGTCTGAACATCCGCATCCGCGCCGTGCATGAGCACCTTCACCGCCGACACCAGATCCCGGATGAGGTACAGTGTCCACAGGAAGAAGCACAGCAGGATGGGGATGGTGCTGATGATGACCGGAAGCTTGTACACGGAAGACTTGGCGCCAAGCTGTGCCTGCCAGAGAACATAGCTGAAGCACCAGCCGGTGAACACCGCGCTCATGGCCGCGCCGATGGTGTTTTTGATGATGTCCGCCACGGCGCGAACCTTGACATTGCTGGTAAACAAAGACAGCATGTCCGCGCTGATGTGTGTATTATCCCGGGAAGCACAGGCAGCGCCCATGAAATACAGCCAGAAGGCCACAAACAGCGTCAGCTCCTCAGAGCCGAACCAGTCGATCCGCAGGAAGCGGAACGCTGCGTTGACCAAAATCATCAAGCCCACAGCAGTGCCGGTAATGATCAGGATCCAGTCCTGCACCCACTCCAGCATGTGGTCCAATTTTTTCAAGATCTTCACCATATACCGTCCTTTCCAAGCGGCGCGGCACCGCGTTCAGCCGCGGCACCGCGCCCGTTTCCGACAAAGAAAGTTCCTGCGCGATCAGGCGGCGAGGCTGTCCTGCACCTGCTGCAGCCAGCCGTCGGGATAGTTGGCCTCCAGCTGGGGCCACACATTGTTCCGGGAGCTCTCGGCAAAGGCTGCCAGTTCCTCTTCCGTGAAGGTGAAGACCTCGATGCCCTCTTCCGCCATTTTCTCCATGTATTCATTGCAGACCTCTTCAGCCTGCACCGCAGCCTCTGCGCAAATCTCGTCGACGATCTTGGTGATGGTCTCCTGATCCTCGGGCAGCAGCTTGTCCCACGTCTTCTGGCTGAACATGATCATGGTGGCTTCCTGGTTGTAGCGGTAATCATAGAAAGCCGTGATGATATCGCGGAAGGACAGATAGTTCATCTGAGAGGTGCAGCCTGCCAGGCCAGCCACCACGCCGGTCTGCATAGCGGTATAGGTATCGGAGTAAGGCATGGAGGAAACGCGGAAGCCCAGATCCATCAGCTCCAGGCTGTACACGTCCAGCATGGGAGAGCGGATGATGCAGCCCTTCTCCGCGCCGGGTACATTGGCGTTCTCCAGGGTCTGCATGACGCCGATGCCATTGAAGCCCTCGCAGAAGATGCCGCCCAGGTGGATGCCCAGCTGGTTGAGGGCATCTTCCAGCTCAGAGCGCAGGAAGGAGCCTTCGGAATACACTTCCAGCAGGGTATCATAGTCAAAGGCCAGATACGGCAGCATGGTGGCGGAGACGCGGGAGTCGTAGGACTCGACAGGGGAAATATGGGCGATATCCACCGTGCCCAGCATCAGCTCATCAAAGACGTTGGTATAGTCACCCAGGGCGCTGTCAGAATAGAGTTCAACGGTGACACGGCCCTCTGTCTCCTCAGCGATCCGGTCACACATTTCCTGATCCAACTGGTTGCCTACGGACTGCGAGCTGTGCTGGTTACCCATCTTCAAGGTGATGGGCGTGAAGGAGCTGGGATCGGCCGCGACTTCCTCTTCCTCTTTTGCGCCGCAGGCGGTCATCGCCAAAATCATGGAAAGCGCCAGTGCAAGGGCTGCCAGTTTTTTGAACTTCGTAAACATACCATTTCTCCCTTTCTTTATAAATGTTGAGTCGATCTTCTGCGTCATCTCCTTGGCTGTATCCATCCTCCTTTTCAAATACTTTGTCAGGGAAGGTCCTGCGTGACCAGAACGTCCGCCCCGGTCCCGCACAGATCCCGGATCACGATCTCGCCCATTGCCAGCGGGGCAGCCGGCCTTGTGGCATAAATCTCATTGGCACACCGAAACAGCGCGTCTTTGGGCACTGGTGCGCTGGTTTTAACACTGAAGGGCGCGTTCCGGTTGGATGCCCGCATCAGGCAGGTCAGCACCCGCTTGGGCTCTACCGCCTCCTGCTTTCCATAGGTCTCGCCCCGCTTGCAGGCATTGCCGGCAACGGAGATGTCCGCGCCGTCCAGCTGCACATGCAGCCGGCATCCCATGGGACAGTTGATACAGATAAATTCCTTTTCGCTCATTGGCTCATTCCTCTCTGCCGCTCTTCGATCCGAACGCTCAGCGACGCCGCTTCCCGCACCGCCGCATGGGGCAGTTCCAGCTCGCACATTTCGCCGGGGGCCAGGACCATTGCCTGCTTCTTCCCCACGCAGACGCCGTCCGCCTCCGCCAGTGCCACGGCGTTTTGATAGATCCGCCGGGGCCGGAACATCAGCTTCACGGTGCCTTCTCTGGGGGCTCTGGACACATACTGCGGCGTCAGGCCGCCTACGCCGTCGCCCTCCAGCACGGGGACGGCCGCCTCAAAGTCGCTCTCGGCCACTTCTCCCGCCGCGAACCGTGCGGCGCTGCGTCCGGCCAGTTCGCCCTCGGCACTGACGAAATCCACCATGTCATGCACGTGCAGCACATTGCCGCAGGCAAAGATACCGGGAACGGATGTCTGCAGCAGATCATCCACTACGGCGCCCTTGGTGGAAGGCGACATCCGCACTCCCGCCTCCCGGCTCAGCTCATTTTCCGGGATCAGTCCCGCCGAGATCACCAGCGTATCGCAGGGCACCTCCCGCTCCGTTCCCGGGATGGGCTTTCGGTGCTCGTCCACCTTGGCCACTACCACGCTGCTCACCCGGCTGCGGCCCCGGATCTCCACCACCGTGCTGGAAAGCCGCAGGGGAATGTTGAAATCGTTGAGACACTGGGAGATATTTCTGGTCAGGCCGCCGGAAAACGGCAGCAGCTCCACCACTTCCTTGACCTCGATGCCCTCCATGACGAACTGCCGGGCCATAATGAGGCCGATATCGCCGGAGCCCAGAATCACCACATGCTTTCCGGGGAGATACCCCTCCAGATTCAGATAGCGCTGCGCCGTGCCGGCGGTGATGACGCCCGCCGGGCGGGTGCCCGGGATCATCAGCGCTCCCCTGGACCGCTCGCGGCAGCCCATGGCCAGCACAACGGCTTTCGCCTGGACCTGGAACAGGCCGTCCTCCGGGTTCATGGCGGTGACCACCCTGTCCCCGGTCAGATCCAGCACAAACGTATTCAGCTTATAGGCGATGCCGCAGCGCCGGATGTCCTCCACATGGCGCTTGGCATATTCCGGTCCGGTCAGCTCCTGCCCGTAGCGGTGCAGTCCAAATCCGCTGTGGATGCACTGGCAGAGGATACCGCCCAGACGGTCGGACCGTTCCAGGATCAAAATATCCCGGACTCCCTGCTCATAGGCCGCGGCCGCCGCAGCCATCCCGGCGCTGCCGCCGCCGATGATCAAAATATCAACCTGTTTCATCCCTGGGCCTCCTCAAACCGGTGGGAGCACGCCTCCCCCATTAAAATGTAGGAATCCTTCCCTCCCTGGGTAATGTCCAGCGGGGTAAGGCCCAGCTCCTCACAGAGGATGTCCACCACGCGGTTTTGACAAAATCCGCCCTGGCAGCGTCCCATCCCCGCCCGGGTACGCATCTTTACCGCGCCCACGCTTCTGGCTCCCAGCGGACGGCGAATGGCATCGCGGATCTCCGCCTCTGTCACCTGTTCGCAGCGGCAGACGATCTTTGCGTAGTCCGGGTCACGCTCGATCGCCGCCCGGCGCTCTGCTTCGTCCATCTCCCGGAAGGGCTTGAGCACCTCCCGGCCCGGCCGGTAGCCGTCGTTCTTGTCCGGATGGAGCCGATCCGCCACCAGCTGTGCCAGGTGCTCTCCGATGGCCGGTCCTGCTGTCAGCCCCGGCGATTCAATACCGGCGGCATTGAAGAATCCCGGCGCGCCGGGCGCCTCCCCAATGATGTAATCATCCCGGTCCGGATGGGGGCGGAGCCCGCCGTAGGCATTGATGACGCCCTCCGTGGGGAATGTGGGGTATGCGGCGCTGATGGGCAGGTACTTCCAGAAGGTCTTGAAGTACTCCACGATGGCGTTGATGCTCTGGGAGGTGGTCGCCACGTCATCCGGGTCCTCATAGTCCACCGCGTCGCAGCCAAGGATGACAGTCCCGTCTACCGACGGCATGATCCCCATGCCTTTGGTATGTCCGCCTGTGGGCAGCTTCATGGGTGTCTGGGTAATGGTGGTATCCACCCACTTGATGTACGACCGGTCCATGATCAGATGGGCGCCGAACCGGGGAAGGATCTTGAACTTGTCCTCGGAGACCATATTGTTCATCTCGTCGGCGTGGGTGCCCGCACAGTTGATGACCGTCCTGGTCTCAAACCGCTGGCCGTCCCGGCTTGTCAGGCACCATCCCTCCGGCATGGGCTCAATACGCTGGATCTGTGTGTTCAGGAAAAACTCCACACCGTTCCGGGCGGCATTTTCACACATGGCGATGACCAAGGTGTAGGGGCAGACGATCCCGCCGGAGGGGCAGAACAGCCCGCCCACGGCCCCGGGACCCATGGTGGGCCAGCGCTCCAAAAGCGCCGCTCGGTCCAGCACCTGGGTTTCCACGCCGTTTTCCACGCCC